>JAVVEX010000029.1:0-19974 GCA_032251195.1 Nitrosomonas sp. | reverse complement strand
AAGCAGAAGGGCGGCAACCGAGGAATCCACCCCGCCGGACATACCGACAACAACACGCTGTTTTTGCATTTTCGAACTAAACGATATGGTTAATAAATGCCTTATGCCTTATCAGGCGCCGGGAAACAATAAACCGGATACCATAGATACACTGGCGAGATGCTCAAGTTATGGTTTATCGACTCTCAAGTCCCGATGATAACTGTTAAGCCATTCGGAGCGGATGATATGCAGGGCGATATTTTTGTGAATAACGACGTATTGTAACGAACCATGGATTTTTAGAGGTGCCCTTCAGTAAATCACCGGAAATGGGTCCAAGCTGCGCCACAGATACCAAGTGGCAACTGACCGCCATGGCTGCCAGTTCAACGCAATGACATCAATTTCGCGCTTATGCAACGGCAACCCATTATTGTAATGGATGCTTACTGCGCGCTGCAGGCCAATATCATCCAGCGGCAAGATATCCGGGCGGCGCAGATGAAAAATCAGGAACATTTCGGCTGTCCAGCGGCCAATACCCTTGACGCAGATCAGCTGCTCGATCAACGCCTCATCCGTCAGATCATACCAGCCCGCCTGGTCTGATAACCCTGCCTGAAAATGGTGCGCCAAATCCCGCAAGTATTCAACTTTTCTGGCAGATAACCCGCAAGTTCTCAATACATCCGGTTCAACGGCGATCAGCGCTCGTGGCGTCATTTCCGGAAGCGCGGTACGGACACGCTCCCAGACACTGGCCGCCGCTTTGACTGAAATCTGCTGGCCAACAATCGCGCGCGCCAGCGTCGTAAAGGCATCACCGCGCTGTTGCAGAACAGCATCGCCAAACTGCTGAATAAGCCGACGCATAACCGGATCACGCAATGATAAATCAACGATTGCCTGCTGCCAGTAGCCAGGTACCATAACGATCCAAAACCTCCAAATTCTGTGCCATACCTCAACAAGAAAACATCAACCTTACGTTGCCATAATGTTTTAAACGTTTATGGGGTGGCTCCAGAACTGGTCACGTCACCCATAAAATTTATCGACCCCCTTCTGGAAAAGCTCCTTCACCGCCGCAACTTTTGCTCAAGAACCCAGAAAAACAGCCGTTAATAGCCTTCAGGAGCGTAGGTTGGGGTGAGGCACGAACCCCAACACGACAACCGTTCATCCACCAGCAACCATGAAAGCAAGGCACGGTGACTCATCGAGCCATCAACAAACGGTAAAGACCAGCCAAAATGCTGGGACTCCTGTCGTCACCCCGGTTATTTTACGCTGCCTCGGATTATCCAATGACAATACGCACAAATTACATCTTCATCGATTTCGAGAATGTCCAGCCTCAAGATATTGGCTTGCTCGGGAAAGGGCCATTCAAGGTCAAAATTTTTCTTGGTTCAAATCAATCAAAAATTTCTGTTTCATTCGCCGCAATCCTTCAATCTCTGGGCGACAACGCCGAATACATCTCCCTCAAAACAGCAGGGAGCAATGCTCTCGATTTTCATATCGCCTATTATATTGGGGTTCTGTCGGCAGCCGAACCGACCGCTTTTTTCCATATCATCTCGAAAGATACCGGGTTTGATCCACTGCTTAACTATCTGAAATATAAAAAGATTTTTGCTCAGCGGTCCATCTGTATTGCCGATATTCCTTATTTCAAGCCTGCGCCTCCTGCCGTACCAGAGTCTCACGTTGAAGCCGTAATTGCAGACCTGATTCGTCGCAAAACATCGCAGCCACGAACACAAAAAACTTTATTGAACACCATTCACACCCTGTTCAAGAAGGAGTTGCCCGAGCAACAACGCGTTGCATTGTTTACCACGCTCTGTAAGCGTGGCATCGTCAAGGTCAATGGAACCAAGCTGTCCTATACGCTCCAATAACTTCTTCGATTATTGGTAACCGCTCAACACAACCACCGTTCCGCCGCCCGCCAACCACAAAAACAAGGTAACAAACCAACAAAACAGCCAATGGTCGGCAACGGTCAAACCGGCCAAGGATGTTGGGGTTTGTGCCTCTCCCTGTTGGGGTTCCTGTCGTCACCTCAACCTACGACCGCACAATCATGCGGAGAGAGTGTAGGTTGGGGTGAGGCACGAACCCCAACACAACCACCGTTCCGCCGCTCGCCAGCCACAAAAACAAGGTAACAAACCAACAAAACAGCCAATGGTCGGCAACGGTCAAACCGGCCAAGGATGTTGGGGTTTGCGCCCCTCCTTGTTGGGGTGAGGCACGAACCCCAACACGGCAACTGAAACGGTATAATGCCTACTTTTTCATATCAGGGCGTCTCTAAAAATTCAGGAGTTCAAGCAAGACGAGGCGGGAACAAAAAATATTTACGCGGCATATGATTGATATGCAAAGCAATGTTTTTTTGTGAATGTCAACGTATTGTAACGAAACATGGATTTTTGGAAATGCTCATTAGCAAGAGGAAGCTGAATGCATAGCGGCACAACCCTTACCCAGTTCATCATTGAAGAACAGCGCCACATTGCCGGGGCTACCGGCGATTTCACCGCATTACTGAACGATGTTGTAACCGCCATCAAGACGATTTCCAATACGGTCAACAAGGGTGCGTTGATCGGCGTCATGGGTTCGCTGGATACTGAAAATATACAAGGTGAGACACAGAAAAAGCTGGACGTAATCACCAACGACATCATGATCCGCAACAACGAATGGGCCGGTCACCTGGCAGGCATGGCCTCGGAGGAGATGGACAACGTCTATTCGATTCCAACCAGATATCCGCTGGGCAAATATCTGTTGGTATTCGATCCATTGGATGGCTCCAGCAATGTCGATATCAATATTTCCGTTGGCACCATTTTTTCGATCCTGCGCACTCCGGTGCCCAATCGCGCCGCAGCCAAAAAAGACTTTCTGCAATCCGGTGTCAAACAAATCTGCGCGGGGTATGCCCTGTATGGTTCTTCGACCATGCTGGTGCTGACGACCGGCCATGGCGTTAACGGTTTTACGCTGGATCGCGATATCGGCGAATTCATTCTCACCCATGAGGGCATGAAGATTCCTGCCGATACCAAGGAATTTGCCATCAACACATCCAACCAGCGTTTCTGGGAAGCGCCTGTGCAGCGATATGTGGCGGAATGCCTGGAAGGCAAAACTGGCCCGCGCGAACGTGACTTCAACATGCGCTGGATTGCCTCGATGGTGGCGGAAGTCCATCGAATTCTCACCCGTGGCGGAATCTTTATGTATCCAGGTGATGCGCGCGATTCCGGCAAGGCCGGCAAGCTGCGTCTGATGTACGAAGCCAATCCGATGAGTTTCATTGTCGAACAGGCGGGCGGCAAGGCATCGACCGGTTACGAGCGCATTCTTGATATCGAACCGACCGACCTGCATCAACGCGTGCCCGTGATTCTTGGCTCAAAAAACGAAGTCGATGTTGTGGTCGGTTACCACAGCGCGTCCAGGACTGAATAACACAGTGCGCCTGCGCGTCAAGGCAACGGCGCTCCCGCTGATCGATCATCTGAAGATGCTCGATGCGCTTGAGCGCCGAAATTTAAAATGCGGTAGGTATATAATCACGAAAATTAATTTTCTGTGATTCTTATATGCCCGTACCTCATCTCGCCGCTGATCTGAGCGGACCCATTTTTGACCTGGAAAAACGCATTCTCGACGCAATGCCGACAATTGAGCATTGGTTGCGGAAGCAATGGGGCGATCATGCCGCTCCTTTTTACTGCTCGGTAGACTTGCGCAATAGTGGCTTCAAGCTTGCGCCTGTCGATACCAATCTGTTTCCGGGCGGTTTCAACAATCTGAACCAGTCATTTATCCCGCTGTGCGTACAGGCGATGATGGCCGCAGTTGAAAAGATTTGTCCGGATGCGAACAATATCCTGCTGATTCCGGAGAATCATACTCGCAACACTTTTTATCTGCAGAATGTTGTCGCTCTGCGGGTCATCATGGAGCAGGCAGGGCTGAATGTCCGCATCGGATCGTTATTGCCGGAAATTACGCAACCCACGCCGATTACCTTGCCCAGTGGCGACACACTACTGCTGGAGCCAATCAAGCGAAGCGGTAACCGGCTGCGCACCGGTGATTTCGATCCCTGCGCCATTCTGCTCAATAACGATCTGTCCGGCGGCGTACCCGAGATTTTGCAGAATCTGCAACAGATCATCTTGCCTCCGCTGCATGCTGGCTGGGCGACTCGCCGCAAATCCCTGCACTTTAGCGCCTTCGATACGGTTGCACAAGACTTCGCGGAGCTGATCGGGATCGACCCATGGCTGATCAATCCCTATTTCACTTCATGCGGCAAAGTGAATTTTCACGAGAAAAAAGGAGAAGATTGCGTTGCGGCTGCGGTTGATGAAATCCTGCGAGAGATTCAGGAAAAATACACGCAGTATGGCGTCAAGGAAAAACCGTTTGTCATTGTCAAGGCTGATTCCGGAACTTACGGCATGGGCATTATGAGCGTCAAGGATGGGAGCGAGGTCTATCAGCTCAATCGCAAACAGCGCAACAAAATGGCCACCATCAAAGAGGGGTTGCTGGTCAACAATGTGCTGGTGCAGGAAGGCGTGTACACCTTCGAGCGCATCAATCAGGCGGTGGCCGAACCCGTCATCTACATGATTGATCATTATGTGGTTGGTGGTTTTTACCGGGTTCACACAGGTCGCGGCATCGATGAAAACCTGAATGCGCCCGGCATGCATTTTGAACCGCTGGCATTCGACACCACCTGCGTGCAGCCAGACCGCGCCGCTCAACCGGACGCAGTTCCCAATCGCTTCTATGCTTATGGCGTCATTGCGAGACTGGCGCTGCTGGCAGCGGCCATCGAGCTGGAACGCTACGCCCAGCAAACAACCGCACTGCCGGTCGCCGCCACCTGATGAAACTGGCCTTTATTCTCGACCCCCTCGATACGCTCACCCCCGGGAAAGATTCGAGTTACGCCATGATGCGCGAGGCAGATGCCCGGCAACATCGGCTTTACGTGCTGCAACAGGGTGATATTGTCTGGAAAGGCGACAGGATCATGGGCTTTGTCCGCAAACTTGACCTCATCGATCCACTGACACATGCCGGCGCCTGGTACAGACAAGGTGAATTACTGGAAATGGCGCTGTGTGAATTTGATGCTGTGCTCATGCGCAAAGACCCACCGTTCGACATGGAATATGTTTACAGTACTTACCTGCTGGCGCTGGCCGAGAAACAAGGGGCTTTCGTGATCAACAGCCCGCAGGCAATTCGTGATCACAACGAAAAGCTGGCGATCATGGAATTCACGCAATTTATACCGCCCTCGCTGGTAACGCGCCAGGAACGGCTTATCCGTGCTTTCCTGGCCGAACATCAGGACATCATTCTCAAGCCACTGGATAGCATGGGCGGCGCCAGTATTTTTCGGGTACACAGCACTGACCACAACCTTGGCGTCATCATTGAAACATTGACCCACTACGGAACCCGCACCATCATGGCGCAGCGCTTCCTGCCGGAAATCGCGCATGGAGACAAGCGGATATTGCTGATTGCTGGCAAACCTGTGGCACAAGCGCTCGCGCGCAAACCCAAGCCGGGGGAGACGCGCGGCAATCTTGCCGCAGGTGGAACCGGAAGCGTACAGCCCTTGTCGCAACGTGACCGAGAAATCGCTGAAGCCGTTGGTAAAATTCTGCACCAACGCGGATTGATGCTGGTTGGACTGGACGTGATCGGAGATTGCCTGACAGAAATCAACGTCACCAGCCCAACCGGAATGCAGGAAATTACCGCGCAAAGCGGCATCAATGTTGCCGGGTTGATGATCGACACGTTGGAAAACAGCATTTACTCACGCAATGCCTGAGCTTGCGCAGCACCCTGAATAAAGGGCATTGAAGAAAAAACAACAGCAGATAAACGATAAAAACAGGGACGATAAAAACAGAGGCGATAAAAACAGGGCGTCTCTAAAAATTCAGAGTTTCAAGCAAGACAAGGCAGAAACAAAGAGGCGGTCGCCATTCCAAAAAATACCAGGAACGTCGACCGCCGAATATAAAACAAGATCAGGGTTTGTTATGATTAGTATTTGGTGCCGAAATTAAAGCCCCAGATAATTGCGCCCAAAATAATGAATCCTATTGTTGAGCCGATTGCAATCATCCAGCCACTTTTTTCCTTGGAAACTTCTCTTTGAGAGGTTTCTGCATCATAGCCTGCATCACCCATGCCCATTTTATATCCTCCTAAATTTAGTTACGTTTCAAAAATATTTCATTGCCCTGTGCGGACTAGATATTTCCAGCACTAACCGTTGACAATGAATGATTTTTTATATCCGCAAGCCAGATTTCTTCAGGATAAAAAAATCAGTGGTTAGTAGCTACCGCCCATTCCACTTGACCAGATAATAGCGCCGATCACGATAAACGCTATTGTCGAGCCGATTGTTACTTTCCAGCCCAATGCTTCTTTTTCGATTTCTCTTTGTGTTGTTTCTGCATCGTATCCCATGCTCTATTCTCCCTGTTTAAATTGATGTAAATTGGTTATTCTGTTACGGACAAATGTCTTGTTATTCCAGACATCCGAACGGTTATCCGGAAAGCAGATTATCTCAGCATCAATATCCGGCGAAACACACTTTATATGTTTTTCTATTCATAAAACCCATAAAGATGAGAAGGATTCTAACCCAGATTTTTTTACAATGGAAGCAAATCGAACATTGTCAGCAAAAAAATAATTCCGACAGAACCCGAAAGGCGTCGGTCGCGCCGCATGGCCACGCCCTGCAAGCAACCGGCAATGCCGCAGCGCGCCCATCAGCACGGCCAGAATATTCAAGTGACTGTTTTCCGGCTCCGGGGCAATTGCATTATTGATTGAGCTGACCTACCCACTCCAGCGCGGCCAGTTCCGCATGCGCCAAAGCGGCGGCATCCAGAAATCCAAGCTCCGCGATGATTCTGTCCACCTCGGCGCGGTCATTCCGCTCGCCTGCTTCAACAAGAAGTAGGTACTGACCAAACCGTCCCTCGCGCCGCAACAACGCCCGCGTCATCTCTTCCGGCATTTCAAGCTTGTCCACAATTTCCCGGATATCCATGCCCAACAGCGCATCCAGTAACGACATAATGCCTGTCATGAACGCCCTGTCCTGGTGATTTTTATCGTGCGGACGGTCGATGGCGGCAATCAGCTCCATCAGGCGGCCACGAATGGCGGCCGTCTGCATCAACGCATTGGCAACGCCTTCGCCGCCCGAATTGTTTGCATAAAGCAACAGTTGCACCCAGCGCTGCAATTGCTGATAGCCCATTACCATGACAGCCTGCTTAATGGAACCCACCTTTTGCGACAAACCGCCCGCAACCGAATTCACCATGCGCAACAGGTTGTAGCTCAATCCAGGCTGATGCTTAAGCAACTGCTCGATCTTCTCGATGTCACCATCCTGCATCACCAGCGACAACAATTGCAACATTGCAAGATTGGCCGGTTCGATCTGCTTGCCGGAAACGATCTCCGGTTTGGCAAAGAAAAATCCCTGAAACAACTCAAACCCCATCTCCATGCAGAATTTGGCACGCGCAGGGGTTTCCACTTTTTCGGCCAGCGGAATCACCGGCCAGCGCTTCAACTGCCGCATCAATTGCTCGATGGCCGCATCGGTCAGCGCCAGCGTATCTATTTTTACCACGTTGGCTATTGGCAACAGCCGCTCCAGTTTCTCATCCACAGCGGCAACATCGTTCAGCGCCAGATGATAGCCCTTTTGCTTCAGATCAAGACAGCGCTGCACAATCGCGGGTGTAACGACGATGGATTCCAGCAGCTCCAGCACCACCTGCTGATGCGGCAACAACAGAATGGCGTCACTCAGCAGCAACTCCTCGCTGACATTGATAAACCCGCGCTGATGTCCCAATACCCGCTGAATACCCAGTTGACCATACGCATTCACCAGAACATTGGCGGATGCATTGACATCATCCGACACCTGAACCGAATCAACCTGCCCGGGGCGAAAAAGCAGTTCATACGCGACCACACGCTGCTGACGATCCAATATTGACTGTTTGCCGAGAAAAATATTATCCATATTGCCTTATTGACTATCCGCCGCCACGATGACACGATTCCTGCCAGACGTTTTTGCCTGATACAACGCCTCATCCGCGCGCTTGACCAGGGGATTCTGATTTTCCTGCAACCGCCGCACTGCCAGGCCGCCACTAAACGTAATGCTGACCGAATCACCGCTGGTTGTTCGGAAATCTGCCTTGGAAAAATTATTCTGCAAGCGTTGCATCACCCAGACAGCGGATTCAATCGGAGTGTCCGGCAGCAAAATAACAAACTCCTCGCCACCAAAACGGGCAACCACGTCACTGGGGCGCAAGGTCTGTTTCGTGATCCGGGCAAACTGGATCAACACCTCATCGCCAAATTGGTGGCCATGAGTATCGTTGACATGCTTGAAGTGGTCGAGGTCAATCACAACCGCGCACAATATATTTTCGTTACGGTCGGCGCGCGCCGCTTCCCGCAGGTAAACCGCATCCAGCCCACGGCGGTTAAACACCCCCGTCATCGGATCGGTATGCACCAGCTCGCGCAACTGCTCCAGCTCCAGCTTCAGCGTCTCGATCTTTCGTTCCGCCAGGCGCACCTGCTCCTGCGCGCTGTACACTTCATTGTTGTGGCGCAAATCGCGCGTTTCGCCCAATACCGTATCGAGAATGCCGATAATCTCGCTGACGTCATCGGTTCCGCGAATTTTCTGCGCGTATTGCTCAACATGCTTGTAATAATCGGTGGCGTCCGTGTCGGGCGGCGTTGTCTTCCGCCGGGCAGTTCCGGTTTTTTTTGGGTTGTCCGCCGCTGATTTGACCAGTTGCAGCGGTTTATCCTCTTTTGTACGCCGTATCATTTTTACCCCCCGCTTGAAATGTATTGAAAAATTCATTTTTCCATCGCTGGAAAGATTAGCAGACTCCAGCCTGCGCAGAAACCGGAAATAAACCGGAATAACGCGACGACTAATCGTTTTGGCGTCGAAACACAACCCGCCGGACGCCAGCACCGCCAGAACGTCGTGATTCCCGGTTAATCAACCAGATTATGTTTGATGGCATAGCGAATCAGCTCGCTGTTATTGGCCAGCTTGAGTTTTTCCATCAGACGCGCGCGATACACGCTGACGGTTTTGGGGCTCAGGCACAGTGCAGCGGAAATTTCGGACAGCGCCTTGCCGCCGGCGATCATGCAAAGGGTTTGGTATTCGCGGTCGGACAAAGTGGCATGCAATGGCTGATCCGAATCGGTGGTAATGCTATTGGCAAGCGCCTCCGCCAGGATGGGCGTAATGTATTTGTGGCCACTGGCCACCGTGCGAATCGCAGTCACCAGTTGCGCCGGCGCGCTTTGCTTGCTCAAATAGCCGGAAGCCCCACCCTTGAGCGCCCGCAGCGCAAATTCGCTTTCATTGTGCATGCTCAGCATCAACACCGCAATCGACGGACATTCCCGCTTGATCTGCTTGAGAACATCAATGCCATTGCGATCCGGCAACGAAATGTCCAGCAGCATGACATCAACCGCACACTGGCGAACCAGCTTGAGCGCCTCAAGACCGCTCCCGGCCTCGCCCGTCACGCTGATATCGTCTGTCTCGCCCAGAATCTGCTTCAATCCCTGACGCACAATCGCGTGATCATCGGTAATCATCACCCTAATCATGCCAGCCTCTTTTGTCATTCAAAATCAAGAGTATGCCATACATCCTGATCTGGCGGAACGCTGGTTGCGGTTATTGGCCGCCGCTATTCACCAACCCATCCGCCCTCCAGCGGTATCCTGATTCTGACGCAGGTGCCCGCTGCCGCGCCGCCTTCGATGCGAAAATGGCCGCCAAGTTGCTGGCAACGCTCCCGCATTCCCCGGATGCCGAATGAATGAAGCCTATCGACATCGCCATCGGTCAGGCCGCGCCCGTCATCATCAACCTGCATATAAAACCAGCCATGCTCCTCGCTCAGGCCAACCCGAACCATTGCCGCCTGCGCATGGCGGGTGATATTGGTCAGCGACTCCTGAAGCATGCGAAACACCGCGACGGCCAGATCGCTGCTCAACGCAATATCTTCCTCCGAACAATCCACCTCGCAGACAATACCGGTGCGCCGGCTGAATTCACGCGCCTGCCAGTGCACCGCCGCCACGATGCCGCAATCGAGAATACCGGGACGCAGATCAAGCGCAATGCGGCGCGTGCTGTCGATCAGCGTATCCGTCAGGATTTCGATGGCCGCCGCCTTGTTGCGATAGAAAGCAGGCGCGCGCGGTTGATGATCGAGGCAGGGCAGCAATTCGCATTTGATCGCGGTCAGCGTGCCGCCGATATCGTCGTGGATTTCACGGGCGATGCGCGCGCGTTCCTGCTCCTTCGCTTTTTGTGAATACGCCGCCAGCTCCGCCAGTTGCGCCCGTGATTGCGCAAGTTCGATTCCGATCTGCTGGTTGCGCGTAATGTTGAGCATAATGCCATCCCACAACACCGCGCCCTGCTGCGTGCGGCGCGGAGTCGCGCGCAGGCTGATCCATTTGATATCCTGCTCATCGCGAATCCGCACCCGGCCTTCCCAGTTCCACGCCGCCAACCGCGCGCGGGAATGCCGCATTGAGGCATCATAACTGGCAAGGTCTTCCGCCACAATCAACGCGCCGAATGCCTGCGGACTGGCCTGCAACTCGCCTGCCGAAAGCCCCAGCAACGCCTTCGCGCCCTCGCTGACATACGGAAAAAAGACACGTTCATCCTGCTCCAGCACAAACTGGAACACCAGCCCCGGCAAATTTGCCGCCAGCGCGCGAAAGCGCGTCTCGTTCTTTTCCAGCGCCAGCCGCGTCTGCTGAAAATCGCGCCAATGGGCGCTTTGGCGCAGGCAGCGGCACATCGTCGCCAGCAGCAGCGCATCTATTTCATGCAACACCGCCTGCGCACCGTGGTCGATCAGGTGCGCGGCGCGCGCCACATCGCATGGCGCATGGCGCAGCACGATCAACGGCGTCTCCGGCGCATGGGTTGCCGCCAGCGCCAGCACCTGCCCGGCGTCCAGCTCCGGCCGGTCATCGGTCAACAGCACATCCCACGACCGGGAGGCCAACGGTTCGGCCAGCTGCGCCTGCCCGCTCACCTGCTCGATGATCACGACCATCCCCGCCTGAAGAAACAACGCGCGAATCTCCCGCAGCGCCTGCGCATCCTGCCCGGCGACCAGCACCGCCCGCAATTCCGTCATCCCCATCCCCTCGTTTCGTTTCGTTTCGTCTCTGAAACCGTTGATAATTATGGCATGTCGCCAGCGTTCGGTCTACCAGGAGATAAGGTCTTCCCGTTTGTTTTCCCCCTTGATTACAGCCGTTCACGCCGAAAAAATTTTCGCCCGCAACCCTCAATTCGCTAAATATTTCCACTGGCTGTCCGATTACTGCTCTCAACAGCGACTCATCAAGCGCCACACCAATTACTGGCCGAGTCAATGTGAACGTAAGCGGCACAAGCGCCGCACTTTACTTGAATAGTAATCAACCTCTGAAGGAGAACCACCATGGCACAAGTCATCAACACCAACATCGCGTCACTGAATGCACAACGTAACCTCAACAGTTCGCAAGGCGCGTTGAATACCTCGCTCGAACGCCTATCCACCGGCCTGCGCATCAACAGCGCCAAGGACGATTCCGCCGGGTTGGCGATTTCCGAACGCATGACTTCGCAAATCCGTGGCCTGAATCAGGCCGCACGTAACGCCAACGACGGCATTTCGCTGACACAAACCGCCGAAGGCGCGCTCAAGGAAGTCGGCAATAACCTGCAGCGTATGCGTGAGCTTGCTGTGCAAGCGTCAAACGGTAGCAACACACAGGAAGATCGTAATGCGTTGAACGCAGAATTCACACAATTGAAATCAGAAATCCAGCGCGTGGCCGAGCAGACTAAATTCAACGGAACCAATTTATTGGATGGCTCGTTTACCGGCGTTGCTTTTCAAATTGGCGCTAATTCCAATGAAATCATCACAATCTCTAAGATCGCCAACGCACAAACCGCAGCGCTTGGCGGCGCTCTGACCCGTACTACCGGTAGCGTTAATGCTTCAGCGATAACATCCCCATCTACGGCTATTGTGACCGGGGGTGTTGAGATCAACGGGGTGGATATTGGCCCCATCGCTGCTGCAGCGAATGCGCAGGAGCGTGCCGGTCAACTGGCAGAAGCAATCAACCGCGTATCTGCTCAATCGGGTGTAAGCGCATCCTTTGATACGGTAACCGGAGATTTGACGCTGACCAGCAACGCTGCCATCGCCGTAACCGGGACAACCAATGACGCAGCAATTGCTGGCATTGCCAACGGCCCTACAGGAACCAGCACTACTACCACTGGGATCGGTGCCTTGAATGTGTCTGGATTTACCGATGCGCAGTTGTCAATCGATCAATTGGATAATGCACTGAAAGAAATCAACACCAACCGTGCTGATCTGGGCGCGATTCAGAACCGGTTCAGTTCCGTCGTGGCCAATCTGCAAACCACGTCCGAAAATCTGTCTGCTTCCCGCAGCCGGATTCAGGATGCGGATTTTGCGGCGGAAACCGCTGCCTTGACCCGTGGGCAGATCCTGCAACAGGCCGGGGTCGCGATGCTGGCGCAGGCCAATGCGTTGCCGAACAACGTGTTGTCGTTGTTGAGATAACCACGGATCAGCCGTTCATCCGAGCCACGGGGCGGGCAGGTTGCATCGCCCACCCGTGGCCCTAACCCACCAGGAGACACCACATGATCACCAATCCAGCCATCGGCGCCAGTGATTTTTTACCGCAGGTCACGCCCCCGCAGGGCGTTAACCGGGCAGCGACTCGCGAAACCGCCGACGTATCCGCATCACCCTCCGCCCCCGCCGCCGCCCCTGTCGCGCCAGCGGAAAAAAGCTCCCCCGAACAGGTCGAGGATGCGGTTAAACAGATTGAGCAGTTTACGCAAACCGTTGCGCAGAACCTGAAATTTTCCATTGATGAAGACACCGGCAAAACCGTGGTCAAGATCATGGATTCGCAGACCAATGAGCTGATCCGCCAGATTCCATCGGAAGAGGCCATCAATATCTCGCGCGCATTGGGCGACATCAAGGGCATGCTGTTCAGCGACCAGGCCTGAGCACCCTAACCTGACAAGACTCTGGAGGAAACCATGCTTTCATCACCAGGACTCGGCTCGGGCCTCGACATCAACGGCATTATTGGGCAGTTGATGTCGATCGAACGCCGCCCGCTGTTTTTGCTCGACAGCAGGGAGGCCGGGCAGCAGCAAAAAATATCGGCCTATGGCGGCCTGAAAGGCGCGCTGTCATCGTTTCAGGACAGCATCAAGGGATTGGCCAATACGTCCACGTTCAATAACGTCAAGGCCAGCGTTGCCAATGCCGACCTCGCCACCGCCAGCGCGTTGTCCAGCGCGACGCCTGCCAGTTATCAGGTTGAGGTGCAGACACTTGCCCAGGCGCAGAAACTGGCCTCCGCAGCCTTTGACCCGGCGGATACCGCGATCGGCAGCGGAACACTGACCATTGAACTGGGCACCTATAACGGCGATGGTTCGTTTTCCAATCAGCCCGACAAACCGGCCAAAACCATTACCATCGAACCGGGCCAGTCCTCCCTGGGGAGCATCCGCGATACCATCAACCAGGCCGATGCCGGAATCACCGCCAGCATTATCAATGACGGCACCGGCAACCGGCTGGTGATTGCCTCGAAGGACACCGGCCTGAACAATGCGTTGAAAATCACGGTTGCCGACAGCGATGGCAATCATACCGATACGGCGGGATTGTCGCGGCTTGCCTATGATGCCTCAACCGGTGGCACGGCCAACATGACCGAAGCCATCGCCGCAAAAAACGCCACCCTGGTGATCGACGGCATCAGCATCAGCAAGCCGTCCAACACGATTTCGGATGCGCTGGGCGGCGTGACGTTCAACCTGCTCAAGGCGGCGCCGGGCACCACCACCGTGACCGTCGCGCCGGATCATTCAAAAGCACGCGCCGGGGTGGAAGCATTGGTCAACGCCTACAATGGGCTGACAAACACCATCACCGACCTGACGAGATTCGACTCCGCCAACAACCGGGCATCCGTACTCGCCGGCGATGCCACCGCGCGCGCGGTGCAGACGCAAATGCGCAGACTGCTGAGCACCTCCGCCGAAGACGCCGTGAGCGGGCTCAACTCACTCTCCCAGATCGGAATCAGTTTTCAGAAAGACGGCACGTTACAACTGGACAGCGGAAAATTAAATGCGATTTTGAATGACCCAGACAAGGACATTGCCTCGTTCTTCGCCGGTACCACGGAAACTGAAGCGTCGACTTCATCCGGCTTTATCGGCAAGCTGGATCAGTTGATTGACAATATGTTACGCAGCGATGGCCTGATCAATGGGCGCCTGGACGGCATCAATACCTCCATCCGGGACATCGACAGGCAACGCGAGGCCATCACCCGCCGCCTGGAAGATACCGAAAGGCGCTTCCGCACCCAGTTTGCCGCGCTGGATACGCTGATCGCCAGCATGAGCCAGACCAGCACATTCCTGCAACAACAACTGGCCAGCCTGCCTGGCTCGGGTAGCTAATAACGCACCACTTTTATCATTTACGCTAATTTCGCATAAGGAGACCTCATGTTTTCCAGCTCATCCCGCGCCATTTCCGCCTATAACAAAGTAGGCGCGGAATCCGGTGTTTTTACCGCCGATCCGCACAAGCTGGTTCTGATGCTGTTTGAAGGCGCGCAGCAGGCGCTCAATCGCAGCAAGCTTTATATCCGACAAAATGAAATTGCCGCCAGAGGCGAGATGATCTCCAAGGCGATCATGATCATCGACCATGGCCTGAAAGCAAGTCTCGATGTCAAGGCCGGTGGCGCACTGGCTGAACAGTTAAGCCAACTCTATGACTATATGACCGATCGCCTGCTGCAAGCCAACCTGCGAAGCAACATTGACATTATCGATGAAGTCAGCCAGTTGCTCGGCGAATTGCACGAAGCCTGGGCAGTCATCGGCAAAAAACCCGGCACCAGCGGCAAGATAGCGCAGATCGAAAAATCAATCGAAACCGGAATGGCAGTCAGATGATTGAAAATAAAGCGAATAACAGCACGGCGGACTATATGAATGGCGCACAAACTATCGCGGCTTATGAAGGAATATTGGCGATTACCGACAAAATGCTGCAAGCCGCGCGCGCCAGCGACTGGGATAAACTGGTCGCGCTGGAGCAGGAATGCAAACACATCACCCATCGTTTGATGGGACACAGCGGCCAACCCAAACTGGACGACCAATTGCAGAAAAAAAAAATCGCCCTGATTCAGCAAATTTTAGTGCATGACGCAGAAATACGCGCCGTAACCGAACCCTGGATGATGCACTTGCAAAACCTGCTGGGCAACGCTCATCACAAACAAAAATTGAACCAGGCTTATCAGACGGATTGAACGCCATCGTGTTGGGGTTCGTACCTCACCCCAACCGACGTTCCCCATGCAGCTTCATGATTGTAGGTTGGGGTGACGACAGGAACCCCAACATCGAGAGACACCCCTCCAATATGTTGGCTTGGCCTTTGCCGGTTGTCGATGGCTTGATGAGTCGCCGTGCCTCGCTTTCATGGCTGGCGATTGAACGGTCATCGTGTTGGGGTTCGTACCTCACCCCAACCTACGTTTCCCAAACCGTTTGTCGTTTTCGGGGGAGGCGGCACCCCAATCGGCGGGCAATGTGCCGGTTTTGATGAAACGATGGATTCTGGAATGCGGCCAATCGGTTGAGCGGGTGACGTAACCGTGTTTGACGGGGTTGTAATGGATGTAATCGATGTGGTGGCGAAAATCATTTTCGTCTTGCAACGTGTGCTCCCAAAATCGGCGCTGCCAAATGCCGCGCTCACCTTTGCTGCGACGGCTGGCGTTGATGCGTTCGGTTTTGGGGATGTTTCGGGAAAATCCGGCCTTGATCAACATCCAGCGGGTTGGGTAATCGGCGTCGCCGGGCGGCAGGGTGAAAACGGCGTGTAAATGATCGGGCATGACCACCATGGCATCGATTTGAAACGGGTGGCGGCTACGCACGATGCGGATGGCTGCGCGGAGCGCATCGATGTGTTCCACCAATAGGTACCGCTTTCTTTCTGCAAGGTTAACGGTAAAAAAATAACGACCACCTTCGGCGAAATTACGTCGGTATTGCATGATAGTTGTCGTGTTGGGGTTTGGAGTTTCTGCCTATCCATGTTGGGGTTCGTACCTCACCCCAACCTACACTTCCCATGCGGCTTCATGATTGTAGTTTATTTAGTAAACTGTCACCGTAAACCCTGCTGTTCCGTCCATTCCCGCAGGGTGATGTAGTCCGTTTTGCCGCTCGCCAGGATGGGCAGGTGGTCGATGGTGAGGATGGTTTTGGGAATGCCCAGTTCCCCCAGGTTGTGTTTGCGGAAATGGGCGATGAGGTCGGTCTGGCTGGCATGCGGATACGTGGTGATGAGGATAATTTTTTCACCTTTCTTCTCGTCCGATGATTGCAGGGCGGCATGCGCGTGATCCGGCCAGAGCTGGTTGACGGCTTCCTCGACGGCGGTCAGTGAAATCATTTCTCCTCCGATTTTGGCAAAACGTTTGACACGTCCCTTGATGAACACATAACCTTCGTCGTCGATGGCGACGATGTCGCCAGTATCGTACCCGTTATCCGCTAGTGGCACGATTTTGCCGGGCGTATTCGCCAGATAGTAGCCTTGCATGATGTTAGGGCCATTTACCAGCAGTTTGCCTCCCTGTTCAACCCCTGGCACCGGCTCCAGCTGGTATCGAATTGCTGGTAGCAGACGCCCCACGGATCCGGCGCGATTGTGCATCGGGGTATTGATGCTGAGGATGGGGGAAGTTTCGGTCGCGCCATAGCCTTCAAAGATGCGCACGCCAAATTTTTCCGACCAGAGTTGGCGTGTGGCTTCACGCAGTTTTTCCGCCCCGGCAAAGACGTAGCGCACGCTGTAAAAATCATAGGCGTTGGCGTAGCGGGCGTACCCGGTCAGGAAGGTATCAGTGCCGAACAGCAGAGTGGCATTGGTGTCGTAGACCAGCTCGGGAATGATGCGGTAGTGCAGGGGGGAAGGGTAGAGAAAGGTTCGAATACCGCTCAATACCGGCAGCAGGGTGCCGCCCGTCAGGCCAAACGCGTGAAAGATCGGCAGGACATTGAAAACAATATCGCCTGGGCCAAAATCGATGCGGGAAGTAACCTGATAACGGTTGGCCTGCAGGTTCGAGTGGCTGAGCACCACTCCTTTGGGTGCGCCTTCCGAGCCGGAGGTGAACAGAATCACGGCTGCTCCGTCCGGATTTTGCTGTGAATCCGTCAAGCGGTATGCCAGCCGGGGGAGAGATGCCGACAGCCAGCCCATCAGTTTGTCCCACCAGTGAATCCTTTCGGAGATATCTTCCAGATAGCACAGTAGTATGCCCTGTTGCTGCAAGTCGGTGATCAGGTTGCTCAGTTTGGTCTTTTCGATAAATCCGCGCGCGGTGATGATGGTTTGAATCTGCGCGCTTTCGCAGGTGAGGAGCACGTTTTTGCTGCTGCTGGAAAAATTGAGCATGGCGGGGACGCGCCCGAATGCCTGCAAAGCGAAGAAACAGATCAGGCTGCTGACCATGTTGGGCAGCAGGATACCGATATTGGGCCGGTTGCCGAAATGGGGAATCATCCGGCGGAGTACCCGACCGAGGATGAAGCTGCGCATGATCAGTTGAAAATAGGAAAGCGGCTTGCGCTCAACGTCTTCGGCGATAATGTGTTGCTTGCCGTGGGTGGCGCTGGCATCGAGCAGTGACTGAAACAGGGTCTCGTGCAGAACATGACTGTGAAACAGGGTTTCGGTCATGAGATCGTAAAGTTTGAGGTTCGCCATTTTCCGCCGTTGTTTGCCGCGCAGCGTGTTTGGCAGATCGAGCGTGGCTGGCGGCATGATTTCAATGCTGATTTTAGGAAACCAGCGCAGGCGGACTTTTCCTTTCAGCCTGGAAAAAGGCGTGTACTGTGGCCCCTTGAGGCTGATGGGCAGCAGCATGGCGCCGGATTTATCTGCAATCATGGCGGGGCCGTCATGGATTTTCATCAGGGATCCGGTGAGCGTTAGCCGACCTTCCGGAAAAATCACAACCTTGTCGCCCTTGCGGATGCGCTCGATCAGCAGGCGGGTGGACATCGGGTTGGTGGGGTCGATGGCAACGGTATCGGCGAGAAACAGAAACGGTCGCACCCACCATTGTCGGGCAACCCTGGAGTGGATGGCAAAGCATAGTCGCTCCGGCAGACTGACGCTGATCAGCGCGGCATCCAGAAAGGATAGATGGTTGGCGATGATGAGCACGCGGCTGCCGGCCTGCCGATAATGTGCTGCGCCGTTGATTTCCAGCCGGTAGAGCGTATGAAACAGCCATTGCAGAATGGATTTGACCAGGGCATAAGGCAACAGGCTTGAAATATAGATGGCGACCATGCCATTGATCAGTGCGATGGTCAGGAACACTTCGGGCACGGTGAAGTCGAGTGCAAGCATCAGGCTGATGCCGAGTGCGGAAATCACCATGAACAGCGCGTTCATGATGTTGTTGCCGGCGATGGTGCGTGCGCGATGGGAATCCTCGGCCTGATTCTGGACGAGGGCATAAAGCGGCACGATGTACAAACCGCCGCTGACGGAAATCGCAAGCATGTCGAACAGAATGCGCCAGTGTGTCAGGAAGGAGAGGAAAGCCACTGCGCCGATCAGTTCTTCCTGCGCAAGCGGTGGGAGGGCGGCGCTGGCAAAATAGAGATCGATGGTAAATACCGTCATGCCGAGTATGCCCAGTGGCACATAGGTTGCAGCAATTTCTCCCTTGAGAAAGCGGTTACACAGCAGCGCACCGAAGCCAATGCCTATCGAAAAGATGGTGAGAAACAGGGTGACTACCTCTTCGTTGCCGCCAATCACTGTTTTGGCAAACGTCGGAAATTGCGACAGGAAAGTTGCACCAAACAGCCAGAACCAGGAAATGCCGAGGATGGCGCGAAAGATCGTGCGGTGTTCGCGAATCTGGTTAATGATCGCGCGCGTTTCCTGTAGTAGCGCGTAACGGATGGTGATATCCGGTGAAGCAGGTCGCGTTGCCGGAATGAACAGGCTGAACAGCCAGCCGGTCAGCGCGGCACTGATGACCATGCCAGACACGACGTTGCTGCCTTGCTCAGTCAGAATCAGCAAGCCTCCGGCGATTGTTCCCAGCAGAATTGCGATAAATGTGCCTGCGCTGACCAGTGCATTGCCGCCGATCAGTTCATGCGCTTCCAGCTGATCGGGCAGGATGCCATATTTCAGCGGGCCAAAAAAAGCAGACTGTGCGCCCATCAGAAACAGAATGCACAGCAGAAGCGGTACGCTGTCCAGATAAAAACCTGCCGCCGCGCCAATCATCAACACAATTTCGACGAACTTGATGCGTTTGATGAACTGCGCCTTGTCCCATTTATCCGCGAATTGCCCAGCCGTGGCGGAAAAAAGGAAAAAAGGGAGAATAAAAATGCCGGCCGCCAGTGTCACCATGATTTGTGGGCTCAGGCCGCTGCTGCCCATGGCGGCGTAAGTGATCAGAATGACGAGCGCGTTTTTGAATACGTTGTCATTGAAGGCGCCCAGAAACTGGGTGGCGAAAAAAGGTAAAAAACGCCTGCTGGTGAGCAATTTCCATTGGCTGGGATGCATGATGGTGAGCCTCGTTGATGATGGGTACTGGAATTATAGCGACTCAATCTGAGTGGCAGGGGTGTCTTCAGGGCAATCGGGC
>JAVVEX010000028.1:0-20065 GCA_032251195.1 Nitrosomonas sp. | reverse complement strand
ATCTGCCGAGATCTTTACCAACAGGTTACACCGCTTCCTTCTCCCTTGTCATACACCAGAAATGATCATAGCTCTACGGAGGAGGATAATGCGGAAAATTGTGATTGCGTAGATGGTGGCGCTGGACGGTTACATTCGATAGAGGGTTTGTTAGGTTTGGAGATGAGTACGCCATGATTCCCAGCGGCAAGCCCATATCAGAAAAGGGATTATTAGTTGGAAATATGTCTTTACGTTTTGCCGAATAGCCCTTGAATTTGCCTTTTCGGATTTTACCCAACAAAGAATACCTGAATGGCACAGGGATAACGTCTTCCTGGGTAATGCTGCGATGTCCTGCCACTTTCGAATTTGCAGCTACTGGGAAATATTTGCAGCCTGGCCGCCTCACTGATAGACAGTCAGGCTACAACATTGGAATGGGTCATAATGAATGTGAAATAGTACCCATCCCGGGAGATGTGGGAAGTGATTATAGTGGTAGGCTACCCCCGAGCTGCACTCTGGAGTCATCACGAGTCGGGTGATTGGCACGTTGTTAATTATCAATGAAAGGATGTTACTTATGCTTTGGATCAAATCGTTACATATAATCTTTATGGTGACGTGGTTTGCGGGGCTTTTTTATTTGCCACGTTTGTTTGTTTACCATGCGCAGTGCAACGACCAGCTTGGCGCTGAGCGTTTCAAGGTGATGGAGCGCAAGCTTTATTATGGCATCATGACGCCGGGCGCCGTGTTGACGATTGTGTTTGGAACATGGTTATGGCTGGGTTACGGTTTTGCGGGTGGCTGGCTACATGCGAAGCTGGCGCTGGTCATGTTGCTGATTGGCTATCATATTTATTGTGGCAGGTTGCTGAAAGACTTCAAACAGGATCGCAATCAGCATGGGCATGTCTATTACCGCTGGTTCAACGAATTGCCAGTGCTGATATTGATTGCGGTGGTGATACTGGTTGTCGTCAAGCCCTGGTAGCGTAGCCGTCCGCGAGGCGCTTATTCATCCGCGAGGGGGTGGTCCGGAAAAAATGTGTCGCTGTAACCAAACTTGCGTAAGTCGGAAATACGCATCGGATAAAGGATGCCCTGCAAGTGGTCGCATTCATGCTGCACGACGCGCGCATGAAAACCCGATACCTCCCGCTCGATTGGATGACCGTCCTGATCCAATCCCTGATAACGCAGATGCTGGAAACGTGGCACCAGTCCACGCATGCCTGGAATACTCAGGCAGCCTTCCCAGTCTTCCGCCATGGCATCATCCAGGAGGGTCAATACCGGATTGATCAGTACGGTATAAGGTACGCATTCGGCATCCGGATAGCGTGGTGTGCGTTCCACGCCAAAAATAACGACTTGCCAGTTTTCGCCGATTTGTGGTGCAGCCAGTCCAGCGCCATTGAGGGCTGCCATGGTGTCCTGCATATCCTGCAACAATGTGTGCAATGTTGAAGTGGCAAACTGAGTGACTGGTTGCGAATGCCGGTACAGGCGTGGATCGCCCATTTTTAATACGGGTCTAACAGCCATCGTTTTTCACCAAATAACTTAGTATGTTTCTGACATTAACCATCGATTTTTCCAGAGTGGCAAAGACAGCCTGCAGGGGAATGTTCTCCCGACTGTCGCCACGCCCCGCAGCATAGTTGGCAACTGCGGCAATGGTGGCATAGGAAAGACCCAGCTCTCTGGCAAGAATGGCTTCGGGCATTCCCGTCATGCCGACCATATCCGCGCCATCGCGCTCCAGCCGGTTTATTTCAGCGATTGTTTCCAGCCTTGGTCCCTGAGTAGCGGCATACACGCCACCATCGATAACTTTTTCACCTGACTGACGGGCTGATTCGAGCAGGCGAATGCGTGTATCCGTACAGTAGGGTTGTGTGAAATCAGTGTAGACGATCGGCCGGTCGGTATCCTCGAAATAAGTAAATTTACGGTTATAGGTATAGTCGATAATCTGGTCGGGAATGATAATGGTACCGGGTGTCAGATCCGTGCGTATGCCGCCAACCGAAGCCACCGCAATGACACGCCTGACTCTCAGCGTGTGTAATGCCCAGATGTTGGCGCGGTAGTTGACGATATGCGGCGCAATGGTATGACCATGGCCGTGTCTCGACAGAAAAATAATTTCACAGCCATTGATGGTGCCGAATATCAGCGGACTCGAAGGTTCGCCGTAAGGCGTGCGCATGATCTGACGATGTGTAACTTCCAGGTCGGGAAGCTGTTTCATGCCGCTGCCGCCTATGATTGCAATCATGGAAGAATAAACCAAGTTAAGTTATTGTTTAATAGCATATATTTCTGGTAGATTGCGCCACTTCCCATGTAAATCCATACCAAAACCAAACAGGTAGCGATCGGGCAGCTGCATGCCGACAAAATCCGCCTGAATGGGTTTTTCCCTGTCAATTTGTTTGTCTACCAATACCGCGCTATAACATGCCCGTGCGCCACCATTCAATATTCTCTCGCATATTGCAGCCAGTGTACGGCCTTCATCCAGAACGTCGTCGACGATCAGCACCACTCGGCCCCGCAGATTAACCGGGGGCGCAACGATCCACTTCAGCTCACTGCCGCGCAGGGTTTCATGGTAACGGGTAACCTGTACATAGTCGAAATACAATGGAAAATCGAGCAGCGGCAACAGTTGTCCAGCAAAGATCACTGCGCCGTTCATGACGCACAGTACCAATGGCTCCTCTCCAGACAGAGTGCTGTTGATATCCTGCGCCAGACGATGGATAACGGCCTGTAACCTTGTGGCGTCGCAGAGCAATTCGGCTTGCGCCACTTCCGCATCAGGTTTGGTGGAATCAGTCACATGCCTTCCTTGTCTTGTTCAGCGAGCTGTAACAATGCCAGCAATTGCATTTCATTCAGCACCGGGATGCCCAGCTCGATGGCTTTGGCATACTTGCTGCCGGGATCAGCGCCCACTACCACATAATCAGTGTTCGATGAAACGCTACCGGTAATTTTACCACCCTGTTGTTCGATACGTGCTGTCGCCTGTTCTCTCGTCAGACCTTTCAATGTGCCAGTCAAAACGAATTTTTTACCAGTAATTTCCGAATTGAGCGTTTCAGCGGCGGATGCCTTTTTGTCAACGGACTGCGGCCAATGGATACCGCTGGCGCGTAATTGTGCGATTACCTGGCGATTGCGTGTCTCGATAAAGAAATCGGCGATACTTTGCGCAACGACTGGTCCCACATCCGAAATGATCTGCAACTGTTCCGGGGTCGCCGCCATTAATTGGTCCAGATTACCGTTCGCCCATTTGGCAAGCGCCTTTGCCGTTTCTTCTCCAACATGACGAATGCCTAACGCATAGATAAAGCGTGACAGGGTGGTTTGAGTGCTTCCCTGAATGGCCGCGATCAGATTGCTTGCCGACTTTGTCCCGATGCGTTCCAGCTTGCTCAGCATGGCAACATCGAGCTGGTAGAGATCGGCCGGTGTTTTTACCAGCGCCTGTTCGATGAGCTGATCGATCAGTTTTTCGCCCAAGCCATCGATATTCAGCGCACGCCGCGAAGCAAAATGCCAGATGGCTTGCTTGCGTTGTGCCGGGCAATACAGGCCGCCACTACAGCGCGTCACGCTCTCGCCGGGCAGGCGCATTGCTCTGGAATGGCATACCGGGCAGGATGCCGGCATTGCGAACAGCCTGGCATCTGGCGGACGCTGATCAATCACAGCCGCCACTACTTCAGGAATAACATCGCCCGCTCGCCGCACAATGACCTTGTCACCAATCATGATTTGTTTGCGTGCGATTTCATCTTCATTGTGCAAGGTGGCATTGGTGACCGTTACGCCACCGACAAAAACGGGCGCAAGTCGCGCCACCGGTGTCATGGCACCAGTGCGGCCAACCTGAATTTCGATTGCCAGCAAATCGGTAACGGCTTCTTGTGCCGGAAATTTGTGAGCGATCGCAAAGCGCGGCGCGCGCGCGACATAGCCTAGTTTTTCCTGAAGTGCGAGATCGTTGACCTTGTAGACTGCGCCATCGATATCGTAGGGCAGGGCAGGGCGCACGGTGCTCATTTCCTGATAACAGGCAAGTAGTGCGGTCACCCCGTTTACCGTGCGCACTTGCGGCGCGACCAGAAAATGTTGCGCACCAAGGAAAGCCAATATCTCGCTGTGCTGGGTAAAGATCAACTCATGTGAAGGATAAACGCCAATTCCATATGCATAAAAGGTCAAGTGGCGTGCTGCGGTGATGTTTGAATCAAGCTGGCGCAGCGAACCTGCCGCTGCATTACGCGGATTGGCGAAAAGTTTCAGCCCCGCCTGCTGCTGCTGTTGATTGAGTCGCTCAAAATCAGCCTTATGCATCACGACTTCGCCGCGAATCTCAAATAGGCCGGTCACGACGGGTGTTACCGGCAGCCGTAATGGAATTGATGCGAGCGTGCGCAAATTTGGGGTAATATCTTCACCAACAGATCCATCTCCGCGCGTCGCGCCTTTCAGCAGAATGCCGTTTTCATAAACAAGGTTGACTGCCAGACCGTCAAATTTTGGTTCCACCACATAATCAATTGCGTCCATTGCAAGAAGATTGCGAATTCGCTGGTCAAACGCATGAACTTCATTGTCCGAAAAGGCATTCGTCAATGATAGCATCGGCGTGTAATGGGCGAACGGTGCAAATGCCTTGAGTGGCGGCGCGCCAACACGTTGAGTGGGCGAATCCGGCGTGACCAGATGAGGGTACTGTTGTTCGAGCTTCTGTAGGGTACAAAACAGCGCATCGTATTGCGAATCTTCGATGACAGGCGCATTCAGGACATGATATTGATAATCATGCCGGGTAATTTCCGCACGTAATTCCTGTAGGCGTTTTTCGATGTTTGGTTCCAATTTCATACGTCGTGTCGAGAGGCGAATTCGTATAATTCCAGATGCGCCATTAAGAAGCTGAAGTTGGCTGATTGATTTTTAGGATGGCGCATAACCTGTCAGGAAAAAGGGACGCCCATGATTGTATACGGCTGGCTCTGGAGAGAGAATTATATCGAATGCAATTAACTGAAATGGATAGATTACTGATGACTTTTCATGGCTGATGCGTACGATGTGATTATTATCGGCGCCGGCGCAGCCGGGCTGATGTGCGCGATTGAAGCAGGAAAGCGCGGGCGGCGGGTATGGTTGATTGATCATATGACAAGAATCGCGGAAAAAATCCGTATTTCCGGTGGAGGTCGTTGCAACTTTACCAATTTACATGCCGAACCACAGCACTACCTGTCGCAAAACCTGCATTTCTGCAAATCCGCGCTTAAACAATACACACCGCAGGATTTTATTGCACTGGTACGCAAGCATGGCATTGCCTTCCACGAAAAAAAATCGGGACAGTTGTTTTGCGATATTTCGGCCAGGCAAATCATTGATATGCTCTTGGTAGAGGCGCGGGAAGCGGGAGTGAAACTGCAAATGCAGGTCAAGGTAAATACAGTCGAAGCAGTTTCCGGCGGTTATCTTGTCAGAACCAGTCAGGGCGAATATTACTGTGCTTCGCTCGTAATTGCGACAGGAGGTCTTTCTATTCCAAAAACTGGCGCAACCAGTTTTGGTTACGAGATAGCCAGAAAATTTGGCCTGAATGTGATCAAGCCCCGCGCTGCTCTGGTGCCATTGGTTTTCGATGGCGCATTGCTGGCGCGATGTCATTCGCTGAGCGGGCTTTCTATTGAAGCCGAAGTTCGTTGCGGACAACAAACTTTTATCGAAGGATTGCTTTTTACGCACCGTGGTCTGAGTGGCCCTGCGATCCTGCAAATATCTTCATACTGGGAAGAGAGAAAGGAGATCGTTGTGAATCTTGCGCCTGGCCTGAATATTTACGAGCAATTGATCGATCGAAAAAAGAGCCAGCCGAGGCAGCATATTAATACCGTACTGGCAGAAATATTGCCCAAGCGCTTGGCGCAGAGTATTTGTGATGAACATGCCTGCAGCAGTGCGCTCAGTGATCTGTCCAATGCGAGAATTGCCGGAATTGCCAGCGCTTGCAATGACTGGCGCATTAAACCAGCTGGTACCCAGGGATATCGGACTGCTGAAGTGACATCAGGCGGTGTAGATACGAAAGAATTATCATCGCAGTCAATGGAAGCCAGAAAACAGGCATGCCTGTTTTTTATTGGAGAGGTCGTCGATGTCACCGGGCACCTTGGAGGGTTTAATTTCCAATGGGCATGGTCATCCGGGTATGCTGCCGGTCAGAAAGTGTAGAGGGCATCTCTAAAAATTTATATATCCTTACATATCAATCATATGTCGCACCAATATTTTTTGTTCCTGCCTCGTCTTGTTTACCCCCCCTGAATTTTTAGAGATGCCCAGAGATATTTCTTCAATGTCGATAAATTGATTGCGTGCGTCTGGAAATTCGAAATATGCCATCTCCCATGTCCCGTCCCGATAAATTCATTCCCGTCATACACTACCCGTCGGAATTACCCGTTGTCGCCCGGCGCGAGGAAATCAGTCGCACGATCCGGAATCATCAGGTCGTCATTGTTTGCGGTGAAACCGGTTCTGGAAAAACAACGCAGCTCCCGAAAGTTTGTCTGGAGCTCGGTTTTGGTCAGAATAAATTGATTGGCCATACCCAGCCGCGCCGTATTGCTGCCAGAACTGTGGCCGCCCGTATTGCTTCCGAGCTGAATAGTCCATTGGGCACACTGGTTGGTTACAAAGTCCGCTTTTCCGATCAGACCAGCCCGCAGACCCGTATCAAACTGATGACCGATGGCATCTTGCTGGCAGAAACGCAGCAGGATTCCTTACTGCAGGCCTACGATACCATTATCATCGATGAGGCGCATGAACGCAGCCTCAATATTGATTTTCTGCTGGGCTATCTGCGGCAATTACTGCCGCAGCGTCCGGATCTGAAAGTGATCATTACTTCTGCAACCATTGATGCACAACGTTTTTCCGAACATTTTCACCAGGCGCCGGTTATTGAGGTTTCCGGCAGACTCTACCCGGTGGAAATCGTTTATCGCCCGTTCAATACCGTACCTGAGGATGAGCGCGATTTACCGGAGGCAATACGGGATGTGGTCGATGAAGCCTGCAGAATGGGGGCGGGAGATATTCTTGTTTTTCTGCCTGGAGAGCGGGAAATTCGTGAAACTGCCGAGTGTCTGCGCAAGCATCATTTTGGTTCGTCAGGCATTCGCCATGGCATTGAGATACTGCCGCTTTTCTCCCGACTTTCCCATGGTGAACAAGTACGAATTTTTTCAACCGGTGGACAGCGGCGGGTTGTGCTTGCCACCAATGTGGCCGAGACATCACTGACTGTGCCGGGCATTCGTTTTGTGATTGATTCTGGATTGGCGCGCCTCAATCGTTACAGCTATCGCAACAAGGTTGAGCAGTTGCGGGTGGAGAAAATATCGCAGGCCTCTGCCAATCAGCGTGCCGGTCGCTGTGGACGAGTGATGAATGGCACTTGTTTTCGCCTGTACTCAGCGGAAGAGTTTACCGCCCGCCCACCGTTTACCGATCCGGAAATTCTGCGATCTTCACTGGCGGGTGTGATTTTGCGCATGCAATCTCTGAAAATTGGTGATGTGGAGCGTTTCCCGTTTATTCACCCCCCCGCGCCGCGCATGATCGCCGATGGCTACCAATTATTGGCCGAACTGGGCGCAATTGATAAAGACAAAAAACTGACGCCTGACGGTCAGCAATTGGCCAAGTTACCGCTTGATCCCAAAATCGGACGTATGATTATTGCTGCCCGGCAGGAAAATTGTTTAAGTGAAATGCTCATTATTACGTCGGCGCTGAGCGTGCAGGATCCACGCGACCGCCCCTTCGAACAACAGGAAGCGGCCGATCGGGCGCATTTGCCATTTCGGGATGAGCGCTCTGATTTTATGGGGTTACTGAAATTATGGGAATACTTTGATGCGCTGCTCAAGCACAAAAAATCCAATAAAAAACTGATTGCACAGTGCCAGGCCAGTTTCATTTCCCACAGAAGAATGCGCGAATGGCGTGAAATTCATGGTCAACTCGCGACTTCATTGCGTGAAATGGGATGGCGGCCAAATCAAATACCAGCTGGTTATGATGAAATACACCGCGCGTTGTTGGCGGGGCTGCTCGGCAATATCGGGTTCAAATCCGAGACAAATACAGACTATTCAGGTGCGCGTGGTATCAAATTCTCGATTTTTCCAGGTTCTGTTCTCCGTAAAAACAAGGCCAAGTGGGTTGTCGCCGCTGAGCTGACTGAAACCACACGGCTGTATGCGCGCTGCGTCGCCACGATCGACCCATCGTGGCTGGAGAGAATTGCGGGGCCATTGTGTAAAAAACATCACTTTGATCCCCACTGGGAGAAAAAGCGCGCACAGGTCATGGTGTTTGAGCGTGTTTCACTTTACGGTTTGACCATCGTGACACAACGCCGCGTCGCCTATGGTGCGATCAATCCCGAATATGCCCGCGAAATTTTTATCCGTGAAGCATTGGTAGCAGGGGAATTCAATGGGTATGCGCCATTCCTGCAGCACAATCAGGAACTGATCGAGGAAATCAAGAGCTTGGAAGGTAAAGCCCGGCGGCAGAATATATTGGTCGATGAGGCTCAGATTGCCGATTTCTATGCAGAGCGAATTCCGGCTGGAATTTACAGCGGTCAGTTGTTTGATAAATGGTACAAACAGGCCGAAAAAGTTTTGCCTCCGTTATTGCTGCTTACCCGTGAAGTACTGATGCGCGCAGCAATCGATACCGAAACAGAAGTGCAATTTCCCGAGTCGCTGGTAATCGAATCGCATGCATTGCCCCTGTGTTACCGGTTTGATCCGGGGCATCCACTCGATGGCATCACGGTAAGCATTCCGCTCGCCTTGTTGAATAAATTTGCTGCATACCAGTTTGACTGGCTGGTGTCAGGCATAATTCGTGAAAAAATCACCTGGTATCTTAAATTGCTGCCGAAAGCGGTTCGTCGCCATGTAATTCCATTACCGGATTTTGTGACACAGTTTTTGCTGGCAAGTGACAAACACCACGCTAAAATTGCCCTGACAGCAAGCCTCGTTGATTTTATCCAAGCCCAAACATCCATCCGGATTTCACGGGATCATTGGGAAGACCAGCCACTACCGGCACACCTGCAGATGAATTTCAGTGTGGTTGATGACGCCGGGCATGAATTGGCCGCCGGAAAAGACCTGGATAGATTGCAGGATCAGTTTGGGCAAACTGCGCAACAAGTCTTTACGCAGGCCGCAAGGGCAGGGGAGAATCAGATTGAACGGGATGGCATCACTCAATGGGATTTTGAATCGTTGCCTGTCACGGTTAATTTCGAGCGTGACGGTGTATCAGTCACCGCTTATCCCGCATTGCTTGATCAACAGCAGCAGGTTGCCATACGGTTGTTCGATACACGGGAAGCAGCGCAGGCCAGTATGCGGGCAGGCGTATTCCGGCTACTGCGGATTACGCTGCAGGAACGGGTCAAATTGCTGGAGAAGCAGTTAATGGCCAGACAGCAAGCCTTATTGCTGCAACTTGGCAGTCTGGTGACAAAGGAAACCTTGCGGCAGGACATACTGGATGCTGTATTAACACGGGCATTGCTGGGAGAAGATAGCCTGCCTTACACGCGGGGGGATTTTTTTACACAGGTGGAGCGGGCAAAATCGAGGCTGGGCATGGTCTTCAATGAATCCCTGGAACTGCTGGACGTCATTGCCGCCACTTATCAAGTCTGCAAAAAAAATCTTTCCACGGCAGATGCCGTTTTGCAAGAGAGCATACTCGCGCAGCTTCGGCAGCTTATCTATCCGGGATTTGTGGGTAAAACCCACTGGCATCACCTGCAACACTATCCCCGTTATTTGAAGGCAATGGGAATTCGCATCGACAAGTACCTTAAAAATCCTGTAAGGGATCAGGAGAATGAAGCGATCGTCAATGGATTGTGGCAACAATATAGCCAGTATTTGCAGAAACACCATAAAACCAGCGCCACTAATCCCAATCTGGAAAAATTTCGCTGGCAAATTGAAGAACTGCGCGTTTCTCTGTTTGTACAGGAATTAAAGACACCCGAACCGGTCTCGGTGAAACGGTTGCAAAAATTGTGGGAAATGGTGCAGGTATAAATAAACCGTGAGATCTATGCGGTTTGAATCTGCTGATAACGATTGCGCATCATACGTAACACATACGCCCATTCTTTTCGGTCCCAGGGGGTAAAACGGGGCAGTTGAAACAGATCATCATCGTGACATGCCGCTCCCCACGCGGTGGAGACGGCCGCTTCAAAACCCAGCTGCCTGATTATATCCACATGTATCGGCAGGTAATCTCTGCCCGGTTTGCCATTTGGATACGCAAAGAAGCGTACAGGCGCACCGGTAATCGTTTCCAGATGTGCCTTTCCTTGAGCAATTTCCGTGCGGGCAGTGGTTTCATCCGTTGAAGCCAGAATCGGGTGGTTGACGGTGTGGCCTCCGATCTCCATGCCATGATCATGCAGGAGCCTGACCTGAGCGCTTGTCATCATGAGGTCATCCGGCAACTTTGCTGCAATTATCTGTGCCAGCTTGTCTACCTGTGATTGCCGGACGGTTGGTTCCAAGTATTTGAGATGGTCGATTACGCTGAAAAGTGCTTGGCGACGCTGCTCAAGGGTGGTAACGGTATAGTGTTCCAGTCCGATTTCCCGCAAATCGATGGTATCCCCCTTGGCCCGCCGGAAAGATTCAATCACCGTATCGTTCCACATCCTGCCGCCATTAAGAAAACCAGTGGCGACAAAAAAAGTGGCGGCCACACCATATTTTTCCAGTATGGGCAGCGCGATTTCTGCATTATCTGCGTAGCCATCGTCAAATGTAATACAAACCGCGCGTGCGGGCAGAGTGGCTGTACGGAGACGTTCAACAGCATCGGGAAGTGAAAGCACATTGAAGTTGTGGGTTAGGTAGCATAACTGCCGGTTAAAGCTGTCAATATCACTTCCCTCACCCAGGAAATGATCTGCCTCAGGCAGTACCCGATGGTAAATAACGATGGAAAGCCTTGCTCGCTTGCCAGACGGCAAACATAACGATAGGATGGGTTTCATGGAATCGAAGATAACATAGAAGGCGATGGTGGATTATTCATAATAAGATGTGCGGGAACAGCGGGTAAAACCTCAACCTTGTGACGTTGGCTGGCACGTTCCGCTTTCATTGTGGAGAGATAGGCTTCAATAACGCCGCCCCTTGACGACGACATGATCATATCAATTCCAAGAGCGTTCTTTTCTGCAGCACATGGATGATTTCGGCAGCAGGCAGCGGCTTGCAAAACAGATAGCCCTGATAGAACTTGCAATTTTTTTTCCGCAAAAAATTGAGCTGTTCAATCGACTCCACGCCCTCAGCCACCACTTCTATCCCGAGGCCATGCGCCATTGCAATAATGGCAGTCACAATGGCGGCATCATTTTCGTCAATACAGATATCCCTGACGAAATGCTGATCGATTTTCAGGAAATTAATGGGGTAATGCTTAAGAGAACTCATGCAGGAGTAGCCGGTTCCAAAATCATCGATCGCAATTTTGAAACCCAAAGCCGACAAGCTGTACAAAACAGATGCAACTTCGTTAACATTCTCCGCCAGCATGCTTTCGGTCACTTCCAGAGTGATGAGATCTGCTGTCATCTCGGTTTCTTGCAGAATGACGATGACATCGCCCACAAAATCCTTCATTTCCAGCTGCCGCATGGATAGGTTGATCGTCAGCCTGGGAACGGTAACTCCTTGTTGTTGCCATGTTTTGATCTGTAGACAAGCGGTTCGAATTACCCATGCGCCGATGGGAATGATCAGCCCGGTTTTCTCGGCCAGCGGAATGAATTTTGCGGGCGATACCAGTCCGTCTTCCGGATGCTGCCAACGCAACAACACTTCCATGGATGCAATACCGGCATCGATATTATCGACAATTGGCTGGAAATGCAGTACGAGCTCATCGTTGTCCAGCGCCCTGCGCAAAGCAACCTCGGTCCTTTGTTGTTCAACGATTAATTCATCCAACTCCCGGGAAAAAAATCGGTAGCCATTTCGACCGGAATGCTTCACTTGGTACATGGCCTGGTCACCGCACCGAAGCAGCATTTTGACATCCTGGCCGTCCTCGGGGAACATGGCGATACCCACACTCGCGCTCACACGCAGCACCTTGTTCTCGAGACAAGAAGGCTGCATTATTTGCGCAACCAGTTTCTGGGCAATAATTTCCACATCGACAAGTGCGTGCACTTTCTGGATCAGAACGATGAACTCATCCCCTCCCTGGCGTATCACGATATCCTCATGACGCATGCAGGAAAGCAATCTTACCGCCACTTCCTTGAGCAATAAATCTCCTGTCTCGTGTCCGAGCGTATCATTGATGGCTTTAAAATGATCCAGATCAATAACCATGATCGCGAGGCGATCTTCTTCCTGACACCCCCGTTCCTCAATTAATTTCTTAAGCTTGCACGTCAAATAACGACGATTGGGTAATTGCGTCAATCCATCATGGTCTGCCTGATGGCGTATATATGCTTTGGTTTCCTGGCGATCCAGCCAGAGACCAAAATCTTCCGCGACCGCCTGAATCATATGCTGTTCTTCCGGAAACAGAAATGGTCTTGGCTCACGGTAAGCGATCTGAACCCAGCCGCGCACCTTGTGCTTGACGCGAATCTCGTTTTGCAGGGTAGATAGGCCTTGTGGCGGCATTTGATTAAGGGTGTCGGAGGAATAATACTGTCCATCGAGATAAATCGTGCTCACTGCTGCTTGAGGAAATTGCATGGCCAATACTGTGCGCGACAGAACCATCGCAATCAGCGATTCAATATTTTGTATCCGCAAAATTTCGTGCCGCATTTCGAATAAATGGACTCTGGCCTTGAGGCGTTTCTCCAGATACCCTTCTCTTTCTTTGCGCGCGGTGATGTCCACCCTGACCGAGAGAAAACGGTCGATGTGATCATTGTCGTTCTTAATTGGGACGATCGTCGAGTCGACCCAGTACAATTCCCCATGCTTGGTGCGGTTGCACATTTCCTGGTGCCAGATGCGGCCGCGTGCGATTTCACGCCACATATTGACAAAAAATGCCTTTGGGTGCGTGCCCGAATTCAGAATACGGTGATCCTGCCCCAACAGCTCGCTGGATGAATAACCGCTGGTCCGGCAAAAAATATCATTGGCATAGAGGATGCACCCTTTGCGGTCAGTAATCGAGACCAATGCCAGCCGTTCGACCGCTTCGATATAGGCCGCCAGTTTAACATTGGCGATATTTGTATCGATTACCATATGAGTTTTGTCTTTTTGATTTAAAGCATTTTCAATCAGGAGCATAGCGTCTCCTGGTATCCAAACCCGGTTAAAGTCGGTTCCATGGGCAAGACAATGCCCACTCGAATTTAAGCGCTACATTCCGCATTACAAAGTTGCATCCGCCAAATTTTTCTAGTCAGGATAAATGATCACTTAACGTGCTTTTCCCATAAGGTTCCTTAACGGTCATATCCCTTATTTGTTTAGGCTATGTCATCGTTCATTGTTGAATGTCATTCATACCCAATGCGGCAAGCAAAACTGAGCGGGGAGACAAGGAGCCATGAGCACGATCAATCAGTCGTCGCCACCCGAGATAATTGGCAGGTAGTTAGGTTGCATTATGTTCAATCTGGTTTGGTTCTAATTTATTTGTGTCAACGTCTTATTGTATTTTTTTTCCTGAAACTGCAAGACTAAACTGTAGATAACTGGAAATACCAGCAAAGTCAGCAGCAGTACGGTAAACATGCCGCCCAGAACCGGTGCGGCAATGCGATGGGTAACATCAGCACCGCTGCCGGTGGCCACCATGATGGGGATTAAACCAATCATGGTGGAAAATGCTGTAATCGATACAGGCCGCACACGCATGGCAGTGGCGGCTTCGACCGCTTCCTTGATTTCTGCGGATGATAAAAGTGATTGTTTTTGCTTTCGTAATTTAGCGATTTCAATATCAATAAAGTTTAACACCATGACCCCAGTTTCCGCCGCAGTTCCAGCCAGTGCAATAAAACCAACATAGACCGCAACAGAGAGATTAAATCCAAGTCCATACACCAGCCAAATACCGCCAATAAGGCCGAAAGGAACCGTTAGCATGACAATGATGGGTTCCATCATATTGCGAAAAGTAAGATACAGTAGGAAAAAGATCAGCATAAGTGTCAGTGGTACTACAATCCGTAGTTTTTCTGCAGCCCGCTCCATATACTCAAACTGACCTGACCAGCTCACGGTATAACCAGCAGGAAGTGTCACCTGGTTTTCTATGAGTTTTTTTGCTTTCGCTACAAAACCGCCAATGTCGGAGGTTTTAAGGTCCACATAAATCCAAGCATTGGGACGCGCACCTTCAGTTTTAATAGAAGGCGGACCTCGTCTCAGCGTAAGATCGGCCACCAGTGACAGCGGGATCTGCGCCCCGGTAGGAGTAGGAATTAACGTACGCTTCAGGCTCTCCGGATTATCACGCAATTCTCGTGGGTAACGCAGGTTGACCGGGTAGCGTTCCAAGCCTTCCACAGTTTCCGTAATGTTCATGCCGCCGATGGCACTTTGAATGACGTCTTGTATGTCACCCACGGTTAAGCCATAACGCGCAGCTTCATCACGCTTGATATCAAAATCCAGATAATATCCCCCAGAGGTCCGATCACCAAAAGCCGATAGTGTTTCCGGAATAGTTTTCATTGTTTCTTCAATCTGTTCAGATAAACGCTGCAATTCGTCCAGATCAGGGCCGGAAACTTTGATGCCAACCGGTGTTTTAATCCCGGTCGACAGCATATCGGTACGGGTTTTGATCGGCATGGTCCAGGCATTGGTGATTCCTGGAAATTGAATGGCTTGGTCCATTTCCGCCATGAGTTCCTGTGTGGTTTTATTGGGATCAGGCCATTCTGATTTGGGTTTAAGACTGACAGTTGTTTCTACCATCGACAAGGGTGCAGGATCCGTCGCGGTCTCGGCGCGGCCAATTTTTCCGAACACATGATGGACTTCAGGAAAAGCCATCAGAATTTTATCGGTTTGTTGTAGCAGTTCTTTGGCCTTAGTGATGGAAATCCCGGGAAATGTACTGGGCATATAGAGAATATCGCCTTCATCCAATGGGGGCATGAATTCACTGCCAATCTTGGACAATGGATAAAGGGTAGAGGCCAGTAGCAGCATGGCCAATATTAATGTGACTGTCCGCCAGCGCATGGCTAATTTTAGAATGGGAGAATGAATAAAATGCAAAAAGCGGTTAGCCGGATTTTTACGCTCAGGCATAATTTTGCCGCGAATAAAATAACCCATCAATACCGGCACAACCGTGATAGTCAACATAGCTGCTGCTGCCATGGCATAAGACTTGGTATAAGCCAGTGGACTAAACAGACGACCTTCCTGAGCCTCCATGGCAAAAATGGGTATAAATGAGACGGTAATTATCAGTAAGGAAAAAAATAATGCGGGTCCGACCTCGCGTGAAGCCTCACCAATGGCTTGCCAGCGCTCACTTTCAGTCAATTCGGCTTTTTTCTTTGCAATCGCCTCACTGATATGTTTGTGGGCATTTTCCACCATCACGATGCCACCATCGACCATATCACCAATCGCGATGGCAATGCCTCCCAAAGACATGATATTGGCATTGATACCTTGCCATTTCATCACAATAAATGCCATCAAAACTGCCAGCGGTAATGTGATCACTATGACCAATGCTGAACGCAGATGGAGTAAAAACAAGCCAACCAGTACACAGACGATGATCAGTTCCTGAATCAGCGCGGTATTTAATGTATCCACCGCGCGCTCAATCAAATCACCACGGTCATAAACAGGAACAATTTCAACGCCTTCTGGCAATCCTTGCTTGAGTTCTTTAAGCTTTTCTCGTATTCCCAGTATGGTTGCCTGTGCATTATCGCCATAACGCATAATGACGATACCGCCGGCTACTTCGCCCTCACCATTTAACTCAACGGCACCACGGCGTAGTTCGGGGCCGATCTGTACCTGTGCAACATCTTGCAAGCGCACCGGTGTGCCATTGGCATCAACATCCACCGGAATACTTCGAATATCTTCCAGAGAATGAATATAGCCCAAACCACGAACCATATATTCCGTTTCGGCCATTTCGATCAATCGGCCACCGACATCATTATTCGAACGTTGAATGGCGTGTTTTACTTTGGATAGGGGGATGCCATAGGCAAGCAAGGCATTCGGGTTGACTTCTATCTGATATTGCTTGACGTAACCACCAACTGAAGCGACTTCTGATACACCTGGCACCGTTTGCAGTGGGTAGCGCAGGTACCAATCTTGAATGGAGCGTAACTGAGCCAGATCGTGTTTGCCGGTTTTGTCGACCAGGGCATACTCATAAACCCAGCCAACCCCGGTTGCATCCGGTCCCAATGATGGATTGACACCTTGTGGCAGTCGCTCATTGGCATAGTTGAGGTATTCCAATACTCGCGACCTGGCCCAATACATATCGGTACCATCTTCAAAAATGATATAAACGAACGATAATCCAAAGAAAGAATAGCCACGCACCACTTTGGCATGAGGAACCGCCAACATGGCCGTGGTTAACGGATAGGTGACCTGGTCTTCAACAACTTGTGGTGCCTGCCCTGGGAATTCAGTAAACACAATGACTTGCACATCTGACAAATCAGGAATAGCGTCTAACGAAATATTTTTAAAAGACCACAATCCCGCCGTAGCCAGTACCACAACTCCCAGCAGAACCATAAACCGGTTATTCAGGGAACCATTAACGATGCGATTAATCATGCTGATGCGGCTCCTCTTCCCTTTGCAATGGATTGGGTGCGGCTTCTTGTAATCCTGGATTGAGCATTTTGGCGGTGGCTTCACGCAGGCTAGATTCAGAATCAATTAAAAATTGGGATGATGTGACAATTTCTTCGCCTTCTTTGAGTCCTTCCAGAACGATCACTTTTCCTTCGGATGCTATGCCTGCAGTAATGGTGCGTGGTTCAAATTTACCCGCACTGCGTACAACCAGAACCTTGTCGCGCGTGCCCGAGCGAATGACTGCTTCGGACGGAATCACTAATGCGCTCATTTGCTTGCCTGCATAGATCGATACTTCGGCGAACATATCAGGTTTTAATAACAATTCGGTATTATCAAATTCCAGGCGCACTTTGATTGTTCGGGTTTTTGCTTCGGCATAGGGATAGATAAAAGCCAAATGTCCTCTAAAAGTGCGCCCGGGAATTCCTGCCAGTTGCATTTCAGCCAGATCGCCTCGTTTAACCCAAGGCAGCTCATTTTCGTAGATATCGACGTATACCCATATTCTGGATAAATCAGCAATCATGTAAATCTCGGTTGTTGGTGTTACATACTGGCCTTCACGGGCACCAATATTGACCACAATACCGGATGCGGGACTATGAATATGCAGACTTTTATGGATGTTATGGTTCTGCGTCAGATCGTGTAATTGATGCGCAGGGACATCCAGTAGCTTTAACCGTTCGCGTGAGCTATTCACCAATTCTTCCGCGCCACGGCGGATATCTTCAATGGGGCTTTGTTCCAATCCTTTGAGATTATTTAAAGCCAGAATATATTCTTGTTGGCTGACGACCAGTTGAGGAGAATAAATACTGAGTAGCTCCCGACCTTTCTTTACTTTCTCACCGGTTTTATCCACGCGCATCGTTTCAATCCAACCTTCGACTTTAGGATGTAGTCGTACGATGCGCTCTTCATCATAGTCCACGCGCCCAACCGCGCGCACAACATGCGAAAGAGTATCTTTTTTAACAGTTATGGTGCGAACGCCTATATTCTGTTCAGTAACGGGATCTATTTTAACAGTGCCTGGCACGCTGTCAGTTTCTGTATCATCGTCAGCGTAAACTGGCACATAGTCCATGCCCATTGAATCTTTTGCGGGAACGGGAGAAGTAACCGATAGATTCATGGGATTACGATAAAACAGCGGTTTCTTGATTTTTACCGAATTGGCAGTTTGTCCGTTACTTTGCTGGTGCTGTGTGGTGTCTGACTGTAGATATTTTTTAGCGAACCAGCCGCCACTGATTCCCACAAGCAGCATTACAACAGCAGTGATCACTAACGATTTACTCATAAATTTCCTCCTTGCCGACAGCGGCCACCAATTGAGCCAAAGACTGGTTGGCTTCTGTAACGGCTTGCCAGTATTTCATTTCATAATTTAGTAGCGTAATCTGGCTGCGTACCAAATTCAGAAAATCAACTTTGTTGACTTGGTAGCCAGCCAGCATGGAGGCGACGGTTTGCCTTGCCTGAGGAATAATGCCCGTTTTAAATAACGTGACTTGTTCGCTGGCGCGCTGAAAATCACTATAGTTTTGTGAGATTTGGGCGCGCACCTTATTCCATTCATCTTGTAATACATATTTTTGTTGTATCAATTCGCTGTTACGCTGATCCACTGCTTTGGCTTGTTTTCGATCAAAGAAGATCGGGATGCTCATGCTCATATTCAGCGTTAAAAGATCCGCGCGGTCTATGCCGGAAGGACGGTCGCCCCGGAATCCATAAAAAGCCCCAAATTTAAAATCCGGATAATAATCTTTTTTGGCCAGATACAGACGAGCCTGCGCGGCGTTAATGGATTCCTGTTTCGATGCCAGCAGAGCCCTGGAGTTTTCAGCCAGCCGGTACAGTGATACCTCAGAAATAATGCCTGGTAATTGTTCAGCTATCTTTTCCGGCAAAATGACTGGTCGATTTGCTTCTTTATCCAGTAATGCATTCAATTGCGCCACTGAATTACGTCGCGCCCCTTCCAGAACCAGTTGTTGATCCAGCAAGCCGGACAGTTCCAGTTGCGCGAGCAAGACATCTTGTTGCAATCCTTCGCCGACTTCATATTTGGTGCTGGCAATCTGGACAAACTGCCTTAATAGCATCTGGTTGTTTTTTACGATAAGCAAAGCTCGATCCAGGAAAAAAATCTGCCACCAGACATGTTTAACATTGCTGAGCAGCCACGATCCGGCTTCAGAGACATTTTGCAAAGCTGCCGCTGCATCAAAATTTGCCGCTTTGCCACGTAACGCAAGTTTTCCGGGAAAAGGAATCGCCTGAGAAATGCCGGGACCAATCATCGTCATATCCTCCTGGCCGGTATTAAACGTATTGGTTGGCAGATTTCTGGCGTTGAAACTGATTTCAGGATCAGGCAGTGTGCTGACCTGTGATGGTATCGCCGCCATGGCTTCGGCGCGTGCGCGCATTTGCGCCAGGTCAGGGTTGTTTTGGACGGCTTGTTCTGTTGCCGCATCCAGTGTCAGAATGCCCTGTTTTTCACTGGCGCCAACCTCGTTTACCACTAGTGATAGACTAAAAAAGATACCGCTGAGAAAGATAAGTGGTCGCGACATAATATCCTGTAATTCACGATGTATAAGTCGAAAATAAGCCTGAAAAGATCAGAGATGCGTACTGTCAAATCAATGGACGCCTATAGAGCATGGCTCAACAAACTTTTTCAGGATGATTGTTTTGACGATTTGAAACAAGTGCAGTCAAACGCCTACCGATGTTATCAGTTTTGCGAATGTTGTAGTCTTGTAACTACTTGTTTATTCCTGTTGATTGATGATCGATATGTTTTTCAGGCAAGGGCTTCCTCCTTGTATAGGGAGAGCTCATACTGATTAATTGTCGTCTGGTAGCTTACGCCCTTGAGCAGGCCTTTGCGGCCTTATCCAGATGAAAGCGTTTGACAATCGGTCCCTGCGTAAAGTATGTTGCAGGATGTTTTAAGTTGGGGAAGTTGTGCGCAGTGTCCCTGTTACCGCCGCTGGCGTGGCAAGAAAACCAATCGCCCTTGAGGCGCTGGAGAAATGGCCGAGATGGAAGACCGCTGGTTATCAGTAGACGAGATAGGCAAGTAC
>JAVVEX010000027.1:0-20343 GCA_032251195.1 Nitrosomonas sp. | reverse complement strand
CACCACAAATCGTAGCGCAGATGCTGATGAAGAAAATATCTTGTAGCTGATGTTTTTTTTGTCTGTTTACTCGGGGGTCTTTAATGCTCGAAAAGTGATGGATAATTGAAGATGTTGGTTTTGCTATCATTTAAAATCAAAATAATAACGTTATTACCTTATCTAAATTCTATTTTCAAGTACTTTTAAGCGCGATTGCCCTGAATCGATATATGGCTTCCCTTGACTTACCTGACGAACTGCTTTCAGTAATTGTTCCGGAGCACACTGCTTGGTAAGATAGCCTGTTGCGCCCATGTCGAGCACTCGCTTGACCATGATTCGCTACTGTGCATACTCAGCACGAGTATATTCGCTGCTGGATTTTTTGACTTGATGCGATGAATGGCTTCCAGGCCGCCAATGCCTGGCATATTGATATCAATGATGGCCATTCTGGTTGGCATTCCTGATAAAGCGCGCAACCGGTTTCACCATCGCCTGCTTCCGCCAGCACGACAATTTCCTTGGTGCTTTCGAAAAAATGACGATATCCAGCCCGCACGACAGGGTGGTCATCTATCAGGATGAGTGTGATCAGCTCGATATTCACGACAGCTAATTTTATGGTTTTTGTGGTTCAATCGGCAGCCTGGCAGTAATTTTAACGCCCGCGCCCGGTAAATTATTCAATGAGAATTCGCCGCCAGCGGCAATTACTCGCTCACGCATTCCAAGCAGACCGAATCCCGTTGATTTTTGAGCAGCATCAAAGCCAATTCCATTATCTTCCACGCTCAGCAACAAGGTGTCAGTAAGTAAAGAAGGGTTTTGCTCACCGCTCAGTCGGACGACTACCTGTTTAGTCCCACAATTAATTCCTATGACAGCCGGTTAAAGAAATGGCTGCAAAGGTTCAATGGTGTGGCTACACGCTACCTCAAAAATTATCTAAGTTGGTGAAGATTTTATGAAAGACATGCTGAAGATACTGCCAATATAAAATCATGGCTAATTGAAGCAATGAGACCAGCCCAAGCAAAGGCTTCCTACATTTAATGCGATTAGAGCCTTTCTTTTATCACATTGATATTTAAATCAGAATGGTTGTTGGCATGTTCGTGCGGTATAAGAATTGGGGGTGCTGCGCAGGAAGCAGAAATTTGCTGTTGAATGTTCGGAGTCGTTCATGAATAACTGTCACGCTTATTCCTTCACGGCTCCTTAATAAGTGAGCGCATCCTGTGGCAGTGCAGCTCCATAAAAATGGTTACTGCCACAGTCTGGCAAGTTCATCGCAGTAGATCCGCCCATTTTTGGGCAGTCCTTCAGCAATCAATCCTGCTCTACCCGGTAATTTGCTGCCAGACAAAACTCGCTGCCAGGCTGAATATTGACGGAATCAGTCGCGGTATTGGTGGTTTCCACGCAAATAAACCGCTGATAATCGTCATCTTGCAAATCGGCCATCTCACCCGAAATTTTTATCCATGGGTTCCAGACGACAGCCGTTCGGTTGCCTTTTGATGTAATGTGAATGCGGCGTTTCATCGCGTCATCCTGAATACTGAATTCGTTACTGACATCCAGATAAATCCGATCTGTTTCTGCGTTAATGGTTATTGCGCCAGCCTGGTCCATTTGCTGATTATCGTTAACCTTGTCGATGTACTGTGTATTTTCCAGTCCAAGCACTTTTACCTGACTGATATTGCCCACGCTGAAATAAGTATGGAAAGCCTGCGTGATGGCGAATGCCTGTGAACCAGTATTACGCGTAACCAGTGCCAGATTGAGCGTCTCGCCAATGCTGATTTCCAGTCGGAGTGCAAATGCGCGAGGCCAGATGGATTGGGTTTCGGGGGTATCGGATAATCCCAGCACCACGCGGACATCACCTTCTGCTGTCATGGCGGTCTCCAGCACATCCCACAACCGGTTGCGCATGAATCCATGCGCGGGACGATTGAGTCCTTCAGGATCCGGCCCAAACCATGGCCAGCATATCGGGATGCCGCCCTTGATTGCTTTTCCTGGTTGATAGTAAGCCAGTTTGCTCAGAAAAAGGAGGTCGCTGCTTGCATGCTTTGGCTGAAAAGCCAGCACCTGTCCTCCGTAAATTGAAATCAGCGCAGTGGCGCTGTCATTTTTAACGCGGATAAAGGGCAGCCCACCCTCGCCAGTTTCGAATATTACTTGGTCAGCAATGCCATGCTGGTTATTTAATTGTTCGATGTTCATTGGTTTCCTGTTTTAGAGTGGATGCGTTACAAAAAACATTACCCGGCCATTCCAGTACAAATATTTGGATGCGGTTGCGCGCAATGATAAACTCAATTCAGCATGGCATAAATAGATACCGTACAGAAAATTTCAGTTCAAGGAATAATCATGCCTCATAATTTATTTGATTCGCTCAAGCAGCTTGCCCTGTCCGATGGCGCAACCTTGCAGTATTACGCCTTGCCCGCACTTGAAGAGGCTGGCTTGGGTCGCATCTCCCGTTTGCCGGTTTCAATCCGGATCGTGCTCGAATCCGTGCTGCGCAATTACGATGACAGAAAAATCAAGCAGGCGCATATCGAACAGCTTGCTGCCTGGCAGCCGCAGGCACAACGCACACATGAAATTCCATTTGTAGTGGCGCGTATTATATTGCAGGATTTTACCGGCGTGCCATTGCTGGTTGATCTGGCCGCGATGCGCAGTGCCGCAAAAAAGCTGGGCAAGCGTCCAGAAGCCATCGAGCCAATGGTGCCGGTCGATCTGGTAGTCGACCACTCCGTACAGGTCGATCATTATGGTGACAAGGACGCATTGCGGCGCAATATGGAAATTGAGTTCAGGCGTAATCACGAACGCTATCAGTTCATCAAATGGGGCATGCAGGCGTTTGATACCTTTCGTGTCGTGCCACCTGGTATTGGTATTGTCCATCAGGTCAATCTGGAATACCTCGCACGTGGCATCCATCAGAAAAATGGGCTGATTTACCCGGATACGCTGGTTGGCACGGATTCGCACACCACCATGATCAACAGTATTGGCGTGGTCGGGTGGGGAGTGGGCGGCATTGAGGCCGAAGCAGGTATGTTGAATCAACCGGTGTATTTTCTCACGCCGGATGTGGTTGGCGTTAATCTGACCGGGCACTTGCAGGAAGGGGTGACCGCAACCGATCTTGTGTTGACGATTACACAAATGTTGCGCCAGGCGAATGTCGTCGGCAAGTTTGTCGAATTTTTCGGCGAAGGCGCTGCTGCACTCAGTTTGCCGGATCGCGCCACCATCGCTAATATGGCGCCCGAATACGGTGCCACCATGGGATTTTTTCCGGTTGATGAAACCACGTTGCGATATTTTAGGCAAACCGGTCGCACATCAGCGGAAATAGAGGCATTCGAACGTTATTTCAAAGCACAGCAATTGTTTGGCATGCCTGTTGCCGGACAAATTGATTACAGTCAGGAGTTTGCGCTCGATTTAAGCTCGATCGTTCCTTCATTGGCTGGACCGAAACGCCCGCAGGATCGTATTGCACTTAAGGATCTCAAATCCGTATTTGGAGAGCTTTTCGTCAAGCCGGTCTCGGAAAATGGTTATGGCAAGACGGCGGAATTCCTGCAACAAAGTTATTTGACGCGTAGCGGCAAGTCATTGGCGGATGAGCTTTGCCTTACCCCGGACGGCAATCAGAGCGAATACAATCTGCCCTGCGGCAGTGCGCGCAATGTGGTCGAAATGGTTGGTGAACATCCTACCGGGAATCAGGATAAAGTCGATCACGCCGGCGCACAAGGCAAAATCGTACTGCACCACGGCGATATTCTGATTGCGGCGATCACCTCCTGCACCAACACGTCCAATCCCGCTGTGTTGATTGCTGCCGGCCTGCTCGCGAAAAAAGCAGTGGAGAAGGGGCTTTCTGTCAGACGGCATATCAAGACTTCGCTCGCCCCTGGTTCGCGCGTGGTTACCGAATATCTTACCGCTGCCGGGCTGATGCCTTATCTGGAACAGCTCGGCTTCAGCCTTGTCGGTTATGGTTGCACCACCTGTATTGGTAACTCCGGCCCGTTGCTGGAAGCCATCGAGGAAACAGTTGTCAAGGACGATCTGATCTGTGCGGCGGTGCTGTCCGGTAATCGTAACTTTGAAGCACGCATTCATGCCAATATCCGCGCCAATTTCCTGGCTTCTCCACCACTGGTGATCGCCTATGCAATCGCGGGCACCGTCCTGAAAGATTTAACCCGCGAGCCACTGGCAACCGGCAAGGATGGACAGCCGGTCTGGCTGAGTGACATTTGGCCGACCAGCGCAGAAATTGAATCAATGATGCAGTTCGCTACCCAAGCCGAAATTTTTCGCCGCCTGTACGGCGAATTCACAAAAAATCTCCCACTGTGGAACGATATTACTTCCGTTACGGGCAAGCTTTATGACTGGCCGGATTCCACCTACATTGCGGAACCTCCGTTTTTTGAAAATTTTTCTTTGCAAATCGATGCGACTATCCGGCCCAGTGAAATTTGCAGGGCGCATGCGCTTGCTGTTTTTGGCGATTCAGTTACTACCGACCATATCAGTCCGGCCGGCGCAATCAAGGAAAATTCACCGGCTGGCCGTTATTTGCTGGAGCACGGCGTCAAGCGTGAAGACTTCAACAGCTACGGCGCGCGGCGAGGCAATCACCACGTCATGATGCGCGGCACCTTTGCCAATGTGCGCATCAGAAACCTGATGGTACCGGGCAGTGAGGGCGGCGTGACGATTTATCAGGGCGATGGCGTGGATAACGGCAAACAGATGAGCATCTTCGATGCCGCCATGCAGTATCTCGCGCAGGGTCTGCCTACCATCGTATTTGCCGGCAAGGAATATGGTACCGGCTCCAGCCGTGACTGGGCGGCCAAAGGTACTCAGCTGCTTGGCGTGGGTGCTGTAATTGCGGAAAGTTATGAACGTATCCACCGCAGTAATCTCGTAGGCATGGGTGTGTTGCCCCTGCAATTCATGGAAGGTGACAATGTAAAATCACTTGGCATCAAAGGTGACGAGCGCTTCGATCTGCTTGGTCTCGATGATCTCCAGCCGCAAAAAACCATTATTCTGGTCATTCATCAACCCGATCAATCACGTCGGGAAGTCAAGTTGTGCTGCCGCATCGATACCGATATCGAGGTCGACTACTACCGTCATGGCGGAATTTTGTCGTATGTGTTGAGAAATCTGTAAGGTAAGCGGAAGGCGAGTGCTTTGTCGCGGGCAGTCTGGCCGATCTGGAGTTTTGGATTACTTGAAGCGAATGGTCGTCAGGATTTTGGTCAACCACCTAGAAATATCCGTTAATTCCTGATCACATACTGAATGCGCCATTGGGTATTGATGCCACTCAACCGTATAATGTTCTGCGCGCAGGCATTGGCGCGAAGCAATGGCAAGATGAATCGGTACTATTGGGTCATCTTCACCATGTGCCATGAAAACAGGCGTTTTTCGGTTAGCGGGATGTGCCTGCTGCATGGCGATATTTGCCAGTGGCAGATAGGCGGATAACACCATCACGCCAGCAAGCATTTCCGGGTAGCGCAGCCCGGTTTGTAATGCCATGGCGCCACCCTGGGAAAACCCGGCCAGTATGATTTGATCGGATGCAATCCCGCGCTGATTTTCCTGTCTGATCAGCGCGGCAATGGCTTGTTCGGATGCTTGCAAACCGTCCTCATCTTCATCTTTGCTCAGATTTGCGTGTTTGATGTCGTACCAGGCGCGCATGCGCAATCCGCCGTTAACGCTGACCGAACGTAATGGAGCATGTGGAAATATAAAGCGAACTGAAGCGGCAGGCAAATCAAGCATTTGAATGACGGGTACAAAATCATTGCCGTCAGCGCCCAGTCCATGCATCCATATCACAGTATGGGACGGATTTGCGTCAGTCGTGACCTCAATTGTGTCCAGCAGCCTGGAAAGTTGTGCCATGATATATTTCAGAAATTGACTTGTGGTGTTTGGTGCGTTAAATTCAGATACCTTCCATGATAACGTACATAAGGAGTCGTATGAAACGCAGAAATTTTGTCAAGCTGTTAGGCATGGGCGCGACGGGTGCCGCCTTGCACTCTGTTATGCCTCCTGTTGTCGCTCAATCCTTATTGCCCACAAAATGGCGAAGCTACCGATTAACCTATGAGGTCAACCTGCCAATTAGCGGCAAGGTTGCGCGATTGTGGTTGCCCCTGCCTGATACGAATGATTCGGACTATCAGTTTACGCAAGGCAGTAACTGGCTTGGCAATGCCGATACAGCGCAGTTTGGCGTTATTCCTGGCGCAAATTTTCCATTATTTTCAGCCAGTTGGCGGAGTGGCGGCGAGCGTACAGTTAAAGTCAGCAGTATTATTAAAACCACCGACCGCACGATTGATTTGCAGCGGTACCGCGCTCCGGCTTCATCCGCATTGCCCGGAGACGTTAAGCGATACCTGCAATCGACCAAGCAGATCCCGCTGGATGGCATCGTCAAAAAAACCGCGCTGGATATTATTGCAAAAGCGGATGCGAAAAACCCCTTGCAAAAGGCAAAGGCAATTTATGACTGGGTAATCAGGCACGTTACCTACGACAATAAAGCGCGCGGACAGGGTGCGAGAGATATCGGCAGCATGTTGACCTCAGAGAATTTTGACGGTAAATGCGTGGACATTCATGCGCTGTTTGTTGGCCTTGCGCGTGCAAGCGGTATTCCTGCGAGGCAGCAATTTGGCATACGGGTTAATGACTCGGTGTTGAATCAACATCTTGGCAAATCCGGGGATGTCACTTCCGCTCAGCATTGCCGTGCTGAATTTTATCTGGCTGGATTTGGCTGGGTGCCGGTAGATCCGGCTGATGTTGCTCAGGTGATGGCGCTCGATATATTGCCGCACGATCATGAGTTGATCAAACAGCTAAAAGACAGGTTATTCGGTTCCTGGGAAATGAATTGGGTGGCCTTTAACCAGATGGAGGGAATGGATCTCGGTAAACTCAGTGCTGCGCCCAGTGCTGCGGGTAAGCTACCGTTTTTCTTTCATCCCCACGCTGAAATCGATGGCAAGCCACAAGACAGCTTCGAGCCGCAAACCTTTTCCTATAAAATTACGTCAGCACTTTTGGTGGGGACAGGGGCAAAGCTCTAGGAGGATGATCTTATTCGGTGTCACGCAAAGCTTTATTCGTCAGTTTTCCGGATAGTGTCTGCTGAATATGCGACCTTGGCAGATGCGGCGCGAACATCTCGATAAAGTCATAGATATAATTACGAATATAGCAGTTGCGGCTGATGCCGATGCGCGTGGTGCTTGGTTCGAATAAGTGGGCGGCATCGATGGCGCGCAACCCGCTGTCACGTTGAGAATCAAAAGCCATGGATGCGAGGATGCCGACACCGAGGCCGATTTCTACGTAAGTCTTGATTACGTCGGCATCGATTGCGGTGAGCGCCACATTGGGTTTTAACCCTTCTGCCTCGAATGCCTGGTTGATTTTGGATCGACCGGTAAAAGCGAAGTCATAGGTTACAATGTTATATTGCGCGATCGCTTCCAGTGTGAGTTCGCCGCCCGCTAAAAGCGGATGCTGCGGGGGCACGACGATAGAGCGGTTCCATTGGTAGCAGGGCAGCATGATCAGTTCATCAAAGAGTTCGATTGCTTCTGTGGCGATGGCGATATCTGCTTCGCCTGCCGCTACCCACGTTGCAATCTCAAGAGGACTGCCCTGGCGCAAGGTCAGTCTGATTTTTGGATAATATTCAATAAATCGTTTGATCACGTCGGGCAATACGTATCTGGCCTGTGTGTGCGTAGTGGCAATGATGAGACTGCCGCTTTCCTTGTCTCCGAATTCTTCACCAATTTTTCTTAGATTATTGGCGTCCTGCAACATTTTCTCGGCAATGGCCAGAATTGCCTGTCCGGGTTGCGTGATGCTGGTGAAGCGTTTGCCGTGGCGGATAAAAATTTCTACGCCCAGCTCTTTCTCCAGTAACTGCATTTGTCGGCTGATGCCGGGTTGGGAGGTGTTCAGTTTTTCCGCAGCTCTGGAAAGATTTAGGCCTTGCCGGGCTATTTCGCGCAGATAGCGCAACTGTTGCAGTTTCATTGTTATGTTTTTAATATATATGTAACTATTATAATATCATTTAACATTATAAACGCTATTTGCTATGCTATGCCCTGATCAAATTAATTCCGAATTTTGGTGATGGCATTACGTAAAAACTCGTTATCGGATAAAATACCCGATTTTAGCTGGCTGGCGCGATGCGTGCGGCCTTTAACCAGACATTATTTTATTTCATTGGTGATTGCGCCAATGAAAACCAGGGAGAGGTGAAATGGGCTACTTGACTGATCTTGCCGATGATCATGAAATTGATGTGTATGAGCAGGCGCTGCAAGGAATGTTTGATGGCCAGGTTGATGCAGACCGGTTCATGGCGACGCGTCTGCAGATGGGCATTTATGGTCAGCGCCAGGAAGGCGTTAACATGGTGAGGATTAAAATCCCGGGTGGATGTTTGACAGCTGCTCAGTTAGCTTCCATTGCGGATGTAACCGAGCAATATACACAGCATCAAGAAGCCCATATCACAACTCGTCAGGATATTCAGTTGCATTATGTGCCGTTGCAAGATACGCCAAAAGTTATGCGTGTGCTGGCTCAGAGCGGTCTGACCACGCGCGAGGCCTGCGGCAATACGATACGTAATATTACTGCTTGTCCTCTGGCGGGAGTCTGCTCCCGTGAGCATACCGATATTACTGACCACTTGAATGCCACGGTTACCCATTTCTTGCGCAAGCCGCTCAACCAGCTGATGCCACGCAAATTCAAAATCAGTTTTTCTGGATGTGAATCGGATTGTGCGCAGGGCATGATTCATGATCTTGGTGTTGTTGCGGTTAAGCACGAAGATGGTCGGTTTGGTTTCAAGATTCTGGTGGGAGGCGGGCTGGGACACAAGCCACATGAAGCGATTGTGGTCGAGCCTTTCATTGAAGAGAAAGATCTGTTTTTGGTAATTGAGGCGGTGCTGACCGTTCATAACAAATATTCAGACCGGGTTAAACGTGCCAAGGCGCGTATCAAATTCCTGGTGGATCGGTTTGGTGAAGCAGGCTTTATCGAAAAATATCAGGAAGAATTGGTGCGTGTTAAGGAAGCGCTGAAGGACCAACCTTTTTATCAGGGGAAATGGCTTCCAGGCAGGACAGATACACCGGTGCCCGGACAAGGCGCGCCCCGGAAATCCATTGAGCAAAAGCAGCCGGGTTTACATGTTTTGCCGATCAGTGTCCGCTTGGGTCAATTGACGGTTGCGCAATTGCGTGGATTGAAGCAACTGCTGGATCGCTTCGGCCTGCCTGAAATCCGGGCGACGCAGGATCAGAATCTGCTGCTGACGCATGTTCCGCAATCCAGGCTAACCGAAATAAACTCAGCGTTGACAGAGCTGGGTCTTGGGTTGCCCCTGGTGGGCGATGATGTGGTCGCTTGTCCCGGAACATCGACTTGTCGGCTTGGAATTACGTCGAGTCCAACGATCGGAGGCAAACTGTCGGGAGGCAAGCACGATTTACGTATTCGCGTATCGGGATGCCATAATGGTTGTGCCCAGCCCGAGGCAGGCGATATTGGTATTTACGGTGAAGGCAAGCGTATGCACGGCAAACTGGTACCGCATTACCAGATGTACTTTGGTGGCAATGGTATGGCGGATGGCGGACTGGCTTTCAAGGGGCCTTCGGTACCCTCTGCCCGTATCGAGGCGGCTATCGAGCGAGTCAAAAATGCTTTCGATACAGACCGTGGTGAAGCAGTGTCCTTTTTTGACTGGACGCGGAGCAAGGGAAAAGAATATTTCTCGCAGTTACTGGCAGATTTGATGGATGTGCAGCCGGAGGATATGCATTCAGTTATCCGTGACCATGGCTTCAATAATGACTTTAAAGTATTGCAGCTTGGCGGAGGAGAGTGCGCCGGGGCTAAGCAGGTGCAAATTGGTACGGCTTTTTTTGATGCGGCCAATGAACGTAATTATCGGGATGCATTGAAATTTCAGCGAAAATTAGAGGAGTCCCTGAAATGCGCAGAAGCGATTGCGCATCTGATTGGCCAGGGATTAACTCAGTTGGTCGGCGGGCATCAACATGAAACGCTTGGCGGACTGGCGGATGAATTGCTGAATGTGTTGCCAGCCAAGCCTGAGTTGGCGAAGGCGTTGGTGAGTTTTGAGCAGTATTTTACTACGTCTGCCAGTGAGTTAACCGATCAGCAATTATCCGACTGGTATGCCGAGGTGGATGACTGGACGAATCAGGTGGCTGATTTCTGCATGGAATTTGATGGACAGTTGGATTTGTACGGATCATTGCCGCAATCCAGGCAGGCATCACAGCCGGTTTCAGTGGCCTGATTGATAAATTTTATCTTTCCTGGCCGATACGAATGAATCGTCAGCTGGATGAGTCACCTGATTTGAATGCGCGCGTTGAGCAGTTGTGCGTGATGCTGACGGATATACAGCAACATCATGCTCCAGCTGTCTTTGCCAATAGCCTGGGAGCGGAGGACATGGTGTTGACTGACCTGATTGCGCAGCGTTTTCCAGGTATTTCGATGTTTACGCTGGATACCGGTCGCCTGCCGGAGGAAATTTATGACTTGATGCAACGTATCAGGCAGCGCTATGGCGTAACGATTCACGCTTATTTTCCGGATGCGGCCGCAGTTGAGCAATACGTTGCGCAGCATGGGCCGAATGCTTTCTATGAAAGTATCGCGTTGCGTAAAAGTTGTTGCTATATGCGCAAGGTTGAGCCACTCAAGCGTGCTCTGCAGGGAAAAAAAGCCTGGATTACCGGGTTGCGTCGTGAGCAGGCGTCAACTCGCGAGAACCTTGAATTGTCCTCGTTTGATGAGACGCATGGCCTGCAAAAATTCAACCCGTTATGCGAATGGTCAACCAAGGAAGTATGGCATTATCTTAAACAGCAGTCTGTTCCATATAACGTATTGCACGACAGGTTTTACCCCAGCATTGGCTGTGCTCCATGCACCCGAGCAGTGACACCGGGAGAAGATGTTCGTTCCGGGCGCTGGTGGTGGGAGCGTGCCGATACCAAGGAATGCGGTCTGCATGTCAGGAACACAAATACACCACATGAATAGTAAGGGTAACTAAATCAATCGAATGAATAATCGATCTTTTACGCATCTGGATGTCCTGGAAAGTGAAGGCATTCATATCATGCGCGAGGTGGCGGCAGAATGCGCCAACCCGGTTTTGTTGTTTTCGGGCGGCAAGGACTCCGTAGTGTTGTTGCGGTTGGCAGAAAAAGCATTCCGCCCTGGTCGTTTTCCTTTTCCGTTGATGCATATTGATACCGGCCATAACTTTCCTGAAGTGATTGAGTTTCGCGATCGTCGCGCAACCGAGCTGGGTGAGCGCCTGATTGTACGCAGCATGGAAGACTCGATTCGGCAGGGGCATGTTGTTTTGCGTTCCGAGAATCAGAGTCGCAATCCTTTTCAGTCTGTTACGCTGCTGAAAGCAATTGCGGAGTTCAAGTTTGATGCGTGTATCGGCGGGGCGCGTCGTGACGAAGAAAAAGCACGCGCCAAGGAGCGTATCTTTTCATTCCGCGACGAATTTGGTCAGTGGGATCCAAAGAGTCAGCGTCCCGAACTATGGAGCATTTATAATACCCGAACGCATCCTGGCGAAAATATTCGGGTGTTTCCTATCAGTAATTGGACCGAGCTGGATGTGTGGGAGTATATCGGACGAGAGCAGCTTGAGGTTCCATCAATTTATTATGCGCACCAGCGCGAAGTGATCCGCCGGGATGGGGGGCTGATGCCAGTATCGCATCTGGTGCAGCCCAAATCGGATGAGTCCGTGGAAAATATCATGGTGCGGTTTCGTACCGTCGGGGATATGAGCTGTACCTGCCCGGTAGCTTCCACGGCGCGGAGCGTCGATGAGATTATTGCCGAGACTGCCGTCACGCGCATCACTGAACGGGGGGCAACGCGCATGGATGATCAGACTTCCGATGCTTCAATGGAATTGCGCAAGAAAGAAGGTTACTTCTGAGAGATTGCATTGCGATGCCTTTGCATACCGTTCGAGTACTATTTCAAAAAATCTAGTTAAGGTTGTTAAATGTCAGTCATTGATTCAATCCGGCTTGAACACGAGCAGGCCAAATTGTTGCGTTTTATTGCGGCAGGTAGCGTGGACGATGGCAAAAGCACGCTAATTGGCCGTTTGTTACATGATTCAAAATCCATATTTGAAGATCAGTTAACTTCCATTGAGCGCACTTCTAATAAGCGTGGCATGGAGCAAGTGGATCTGTCGTTGTTGACAGATGGCTTGCAGGCCGAGCGGGAACAGGGTATTACCATTGATGTTGCTTACCGTTATTTCACCACGCCAAAACGAAAATTTATTATCGCGGACACGCCGGGTCACGAGCAGTACACTCGCAATATGGTGACGGGTGCTTCCACCGCTAATCTGGCGATTGTGTTGATCGATGCACGCAAGGGCTTGCTGACCCAGTCGCGACGTCATACCTATCTTGCCAGTCTGGTGGGTATTCCTCATCTGGTGGTGGCAGTCAATAAGATGGATCTGGTTGATTATTCCAGAGATGTTTTTGAGAGGATCTGTTCTGATTTTGCGGAGTTTTCTAAAGCATTTTCGTTTCGTAGTGTCGAGTATATTCCGATGTCTGCGCTGGTTGGGGATATGGTCGTCGAGCGTGGCGACAAACTTGACTGGTATCAAGGAAAAGCATTGCTGGATTTTCTGGAAAACGTGGATATAGATCATGATTTTAATACGGATGATTTTCGTTTTCCGGTACAGTGGGTGTGTCGGCCGCAGACGGAAGAAATGCACGATTTTCGCGGCTATATGGGACGGATTGAATCAGGTTCGATTCAAAAAGGCGATTCAGTAACGGTTCTGCCGTCTGGCCTGACTTCGCGCATCAAAGAAATATTGCTGTACACCGATTTATTCGCTGAAGCCGAGGTACCGCAATCTGTCACTTTCACCATTGAGGATCACCTGGATATCTCGCGTGGTGACATGCTGGTCAAAACCAGCGAACAGCCTGGTGTTGCCAAAGAATTTTCTGCCATGCTTTGTTGGTTGGCGGAGCAACCACTTGATCCGGCGCGCAGATATATCGTCAAGCATACGACACGGGTGCTCAAGGGGGTGATCAGTCAGATCAATTATCGTGTCGATGTCAATACAATGGCGCATGAAGCAGCCAATACACTCGCCATGAATGATATTGCTCATGTTTCGATGAAAACGCAACAGCCAATTGTATTTGATAGCTATGCCAATAACCGTGCTACAGGCAGTTTTATTGTTATCGACGAGACCACGAACAATACTGTTGGTGCGGGCATGATCTGCTAGACAAGCATTTACAGGGCGCTTCCGAGAAACCATTATTTCGTTGCAATACAATATATTGTCAGAAACTTTGGATTATTGGAAGTGCATGACAGGTTGACGGTATTTTTCTCGTTTTACCAACTCTTTATGTTCTAAGAACAATCGCATTATGAATCCAACAGCATCAGCAAATAACCAGCGTGTTCCGGTAGGCGAAATTACTTTTAAACCTGGATTTGATCTCGATTTTGCAGATTTGTACGATCGTGAAGGGCTGGTCAGGCTGGATCAGGTGTTCTGTGAATTTTTACAGGTGGCAGACGCTGATTTGCATGCCAGGCTGCTGCATGCGCGTCAATTTCCAGACGCACTGGCGCCGAAAGACGAGTCTGCATTACTGATTGATGCAGCGCCGTGGCTTGAAGATTTTATTGCGAGGTTGTTTGGTATCGAACGTGAAGTACTTGCGCTCGCGGAAAAGCATCATATACTGGCGCCCATTTATTTTTGCAAGCGCCAGTTTGTGCAGCGGCGAGCCCGAACCAAGGTAAGCGAAGAGCTGCTGACGACCATTGATGGCGTTGTTCTCGAAAAAAAGCTGGAAATACTTTTCGGCGAACCCTTTAGCGAACTGGTTTTTGCGCGCCATGTTGCTCAGTGGATGGAAGATGAGGCAAATCATGTTGCCGAGCTTGAGGATGCGCTTCATTACGCAGCTTGGGCACTTCGTACACCTGCCGGGCAGCAGCATACCCGAGATGGCGTACTTTTCAAATCACCGGCGAAGACCGATCCATACCACTTATTATCGCTGGTGACAGAGAATCGCGATGGCTATATTGTCCACAAGTTAAATCACTTGCGGCACCGCGAAGGTTTCTCGCTATTGACTGATGCAGGTACCGATCTAGTCGGTGCTCTGGATGAAACCAACTATTGTATCTGGTGCCATGAGCAGGGCAAGGATTCTTGCTCGAAAGGATTGCTGCAAAAATCAAAGGAGGCCGATTCTCCTCCCGTTTTCAAAAAGAGTGAACTCGGAGCCTTGCTGGCCGGTTGCCCGCTGGAAGAGCGTATTTCCGAATTTCAAAAACTGAAATCACAGGGTCTGGCGGTTGGAAGTCTGGCGATGATTGTGGTAGATAATCCCATGTGTGCCGGAACCGGGCATAGAATCTGTAATGATTGTATGAAATCCTGCATATACCAGAAACAGGAGCCAGTCGACATTCCTCAGGCAGAAACCCGCACACTCAAGGATGTACTCGAATTACCGTGGGGTTATGAAGTCTATAGTCTACTGACACGTTGGAATCCCCTGAATTTACGTAGACCCTACCCTAAAGCGCCCACCGGTAAAAAAGTACTGATCGTTGGTATGGGGCCAGCTGGCTACACCCTGGCACATCATTTGATGAACGAAGGCCATGCGGTAGTTGGAGTGGATGGTCTGAAAATAGAACCATTGCCACCTGAAATTTCCGGTGTGGACGCAACCGGTGCGCGTGCCCCCTTTGTACCGATTCATGATGTAGAAACGTTACGAGAGAATCTTGGTGAACGCTTGCCGTCTGGGTTTGGCGGTGTGGCTGAGTACGGAATTACAATACGCTGGGATAAAAATTTCCTCAAGCAGATTCGTTTGCTGCTGGAACGGCGAGCCGAATTTGCACTGTTTGGCGGGGTGCGTTTTGGTGGAACGCTGACGGCAGATGACGCAATGGTAATGGGATTTGATCATATTGCGCTGGCTGCGGGCGCGGGCCGCCCAACGGTATTGAATCTGCCTAATGCGCTTGCTAGAGGTGTGCGCGCGGCTTCCGATTTTTTGATGGGTTTGCAGCTGACCGGAGCTGCGCAAGCCGATACGCTGGCGAACATGCAGTTACGCTTGCCGGTGGTGGTGATTGGCGGTGGGCTGACCGCAATTGATACGGCAACCGAGGCGCTTGCTTACTATCCGGTGCAAGTTGAAAAATTTTTGCATCGGTATGATGTTCTGGTGGCTGAACAAGGTGAAGCGACGGTTCGTGCCGGATGGGACGAAGAAGAACGCATGCTTGCTGATGAGTTTCTGAATCATGCACGCGCGCTTCAGGCTGAGCGCACACAGGCGGCCAGTGAAAATCGCACGCCACGTATCGCCGAGCTGCTGCAATCCTGGGGCGGGGCAACGGTTGCTTATCGCAAGCGTTTGATAGACAGTCCTTCTTACACACTTAACCATGAAGAAGTCGAGAAGGCTCTCGAAGAAGGTATTTGGTTCGCAGAAGAGCTCTCACCTGTTCGTATTGAAGTGGACCGGTGGGGGCATGCCGAGTCGATTGTGTTCTCCAGTACGACCATGGATGAATCCGGGGAATGGAATGCCTCGCAGGAAACCAGCCTGCCTGCACGTGCCATTCTGGTGGCAGCCGGCACACAGCCCAATACGGTACTTGCCAGAGAAGACGAGAAAAATTTTAAACTGCATGGTCGTTATTTTGCTGCCTGTGATGAACAAGGTCAGCCGCTGGAAGTGCACCAGGGGAACCCCAAACCCGCAACAGCTGCAGTGTTGTTGCATCGTTTTGACGATAATCGTTTTATCAGTTTTTTTGGCGATCTGCATCCCAGTTATTCAGGTAATGTAGTCAAGGCCATGGCAAGCGCCAAACAGGGATATCCGGCAGTAAGCCATGTGTTGGAGCGTGTGGTGCCTGCCTCAACGCAAACGGCGCCCCAATTTTTCAGTGAATTGAATCGCCAGTTGCGTGCTACTGTGCACGAAATAGTCAGATTAACCGCTAACATTATAGAAGTTGTCGTGCATGCGCCGCTGGCTGCTCAGCATTTTCGCCCAGGGCAATTCTATCGTTTTCAGAATTTCGCATCGTTATCGCCCAAAGTTGATAATACGCGTTTGGCCATGGAAGGGATTGCACTGACGGGCGCATCGGTCGATGCCGATAATGGGCTGATTTCATTGATTGTACTTGAGATGGGTGGTTCGGCAGATCTCTGCAAGCTGCTTAAGCCGGGGGAGCCTGTAGTGCTAATGGGGCCAACGGGGGAGCCAACAGAAATCCGGAAGGACGAAACAGTGGTTCTGGTTGGCGGCGGGCTTGGAAATGCGGTACTGTTCTCGATCGGCGCAGCAGCGCGAGCAGCCAACTGCAAGGTGTTGTATTTTGCCGGTTACAAAAAACTGGCGGATCGCTATAAGATTGCTGAAATTGAGGCGGCTGCGGATACCATTGTATGGTGTTGCGATGAAGCGCCTGGATTTGAGGCGACCCGACCGGGGGATATGAGTTTCGTTGGGAATATCGTTCAAGCAATGGTCGCTTATGCAGACGGCACACTTGGCCAGCAATCCATATCGCTAGGAGCAACCGATAGACTGATTGCAATCGGTTCTGATCGAATGATGGCGGCAGTTGCGGCGGCACGGCATCGTCAGTTGGCGCCCTATCTGAAGCCAAGTCATTTCGCGATTGGTTCGATCAATTCACCCATGCAATGCATGATGAAGGAAATCTGTGCGCAGTGTCTGCAGCCGCATAAAGATCCGCAAACCGGCGAAATTACTTATGTTTTTTCCTGTTTTAATCAGGATCAATCGCTGGATCGCGTTGATTTCAGTGGTCTGGCTGCGCGTCTGCGTCAGAATAGTCTTCAGGAAAAGCTGACCAGTCGTTGGTTGGCACGTTGCTTGCACCATCATGTTGACAGCATTGACTGATATACAGTAACTGGTTCTGATAGGCGAATCCGAGTTCTGTCAGATTGGTTATGATTTATAATCGACTTCTACAAAAACAGAAGCATGGGTGTGATCAACGGTTGCGACGACACTCAACAATTTTTAACCAACCTAGTAGAGTAGAAAGGGAGAGCATTCATGGAGATAGGCATACCTGCCGAAACGCGTGCGGGAGAAACGCGTGTGGCGGCCACGCCCGAAACTGTCAAAAAAATTACCGCAAAAGGTTTGCATAAAGTTTTTGTGCAGACGGGCGCGGGCGCAGGCGCCAGTATTCCAGACGAGGCCTACCGGGAAGCTGGTGCGACGATTCTGACCGACGCATCCCAACTATATTCACAATCTCGGATTATTCTTAAGGTTCGTGGTCCGCAACCCGATGAACTTGCACAGATACGCAAGGATGCAATATTGATTGGGCTGCTGTCACCACATGATGCCGATAGAATCAGTGCATTGGTCAATCATGGACTGACAGCATTTGCCATGGAGCGACTACCCCGTATCTCGCGTGCGCAAAATATGGATGTTTTATCTTCGCAGGCAAATATAGGTGGTTACAAGGCGGTGATAACTGCAGTCAATATATATCAGAAATTTTTTCCGATGCTGATGACAGCTGCTGGAACGGTTAAAGCCGCGCGGGTACTGGTGCTGGGAGCAGGTGTGGCTGGGTTGCAGGCCATTGCAACTGCCAAACGGCTGGGTGCGGTCATTGAAGCATTTGATGTTCGCCCAGCGGTAAAAGAGCAGGTTGAAAGTCTGGGTGCAAAATTTGTAGAAGTTGCGCTGACCGATGAAGAAAAGGCTAAGGCTGAAACTGCGGGAGGTTATGCAACCGAGATGTCGGAAGATTATAAACGGCGCCAGGGGGAGCTGATTCACGAGCGGGCCGCTGCTGCCGACGTTATTATTTCCACGGCCCTGATTCCCGGACGCCCTGCACCGGTTTTGATCAAGGAAGAAACGGTTAAAGCGATGAAACCCGGCTCGGTCATAGTCGATATGGCTGCGGAAGCGGGTGGAAACTGCCCGCTAACCGAGCTCGACCAGATCGTGGTCAAACATGGCGTGCACTTGGTTGGCATTGCCAATCTTCCTGGGTTGGTCGCGGCTGACGCCAGTGCATTGTACGCTCGTAATCTGCTGAATTTCCTGAGTCTGCTGTTGGATCCGGAAAGTGGCGAGCTGCGTATCGACCGGCAGGATGAAATCATCGCGGGCAGTCTGGTCTGTGAAAATGGCGAAGCTCCAAAGTAATACTCTGGCTAAATCAGTAATTTTGAATTAATTTATGTATAAAAGGAAAGCACATGATTGGCGAAATTGATCCTACGATCGTTCATCTTACTGTGTTCGTGTTAGCAGTGTTTGTAGGCTACCACGTCGTATGGAATGTAACCCCTGCACTGCACACGCCGTTGATGTCGGTAACCAACGCCATTTCCAGTATCATCCTGGTCGGCGCCATGCTGGCGGCAGGTTCTGCCGAATCGGACTGGGGAGTATGGTTAGGTGCGGCAGCGGTGGTGTTGGCTTCCGTCAATGTATTTGGTGGTTTTCTGGTGACGCAGCGAATGCTGGAAATGTTCAAGAAAAAAGACAAAAAAGGAAGCGCCTAAATGTCTGCTAATTTCATTGCACTGGCTTATCTGGTTGCTGCTGTATTTTTTATTCTTGCCCTAAAGGGATTAAGTTCACCGCTGCACGCTCGGCGCGGCAACCTTTTCGGAATGGTGGGCATGGCAATTGCCGTGGTCACAACCCTGACCATTACCGCGAACTGGATGTTGATCGTGGGATGTATTGCCGTTGGTGGCTTGATCGGATCGGTTGTCGCTAAACGTGTTCAAATGACCGCCATGCCGGAATTGGTCGCTTTCATGCATTCTCTGGTGGGACTTGCAGCGGTATTTATTGCGATTGCGGCGGTTAACAATCCTGTCTCGCTTGGGTTGCCGGAAGTTTTGCCAACCGGAAGCAAACTGGAATTGTTTCTGGGTACGTTCATTGGCGCCATGACCTGGTCTGGTTCCGTGATTGCCTTCCTGAAGCTATCGGGTCGCATGAGTGGCGCGCCGATTGTGTTCAGCGGCCAGCACTTGGTGAATTTATTACTGGCAATCGTGATGGTGGGGTTTGGACTATGGTTCTTCTTTAGCGAAACGACTAACTGGACAGCATTTGCTGCCATGACGGGAATTGCTTTCTTGCTGGGGTTCCTGATTATCGTACCCATTGGTGGTGCCGATATGCCGGTTGTTATTTCGATGCTGAATTCCTACTCTGGATGGGCTGCAGCTGGCATCGGCTTTTCGCTTGGTAATCCCATGCTGATTATTGCTGGATCGCTGGTTGGCAGCTCGGGTGCAATTCTCTCGTACATTATGTGCAGAGCAATGAATCGCCCATTCTTATCGGTTATTCTGGGGGGGTTTGGTGGCGGAGCAGCCAATCAGTCAACTGCTGATGGCGTTCAAAAAACCTATCGCAGTGGTAGCGCGGATGATGCGGCTTTCCTGCTTGGCAATGCGGATAGCGTGATTATTGTTCCAGGATATGGGCTGGCCGTTGCCCGTGCGCAACACTCAGTAAAAGAATTAGCGGAAGCATTGCACAAGAAAGGCGTCAATGTGCGCTTTGCGATTCATCCAGTGGCGGGTCGAATGCCGGGTCACATGAATGTCTTGCTTGCCGAAGCAGAAATCCCCTATGAACAGGTGCTGGAGATGGATGAAATCAACAGCGACTTTTCAACCACCGATGTAGTGTTGGTATTGGGTGCCAATGATGTAGTCAATCCGGCGGCAAACGTGCCAGGCAGCCCTATCTACGGTATGCCGATTCTGGACGCGCATAAGGCGCGCACAGTCATGGTGGTTAAGCGTAGTATGGCGGCTGGCTATGCCGGATTGGATAACGATCTGTTCTACATGGACAAAACCATGATGGTGTTTGGAGATGCCAAAAAAGTGGTAGAGGGCATGGTCAAGGCATTGTAGAAATTCAGGATTTCAAATAAGACAAGGCAAGAACAAAAAATATTGGATTGGTATGTAAGGAGATGTTTTTGGCTATGTCGCAATTAATTGTTGAATTGAGCGTCCAATGTGTATCGGTATGTAAAAAGAGGGGCGCACCATGA
>JAVVEX010000026.1:0-20801 GCA_032251195.1 Nitrosomonas sp. | reverse complement strand
ATCACACCAACTTTCTGTTTTTTATCAGCTCTTGGGAAAACAAGGCAATTTCAACAATTAATTGTGACATAGCCTTTCATATATTCATGCACAATGGTATTTTGCAGACCAATAACTTTTTTCCATTCCTGCAAGGTTTCATCATTTATCAAGTTGAGATTCTTCATCTGCTCAAACAAGTCGTAGGCACTAACCGGCACTTTCTCATTTTTTGTTTTTAATAGATGCCTGGCCTTGCCAATTGCATTCTCGATAATAATCTGTAGCGCATGAAGCATGGCTTGTTCTTCTATCAGGGAGAGATCTGAAGTTTGCGTAAGCTTGTTGCGTAATTCTTTCAGCAGGTTGCCATTTCTTTCCGCAAGCTTTTCTGTTTCCTGCTGATACAGCTCAAGATACATGATCAAGGTTCCAGTAATAGTCTTCCAGATTGGCCCATACTCTTTGGTAAAAATTTGCCAACGCCAGATTGTTCTGACCCGTAAGCGGGATTCCTTCATCAACTACAGTGGCATTAATACCGAGTCCGCCACGATGCAGATCAACAAGATCAACGTTGTCGTCGTTTGTTGCCAGTGCCTGCGCGAGGAGGTGCCTGATTTCCTCCTGCTTGCCTAAATTTTCCCAGCCATTGGTGTTATCTTTAAATAAGATAGCGATATCCCAGTCACTCTGTTCATGGCCATCACCTCGTGCTCTGCTGCCAAATAGAAATGAAAGGGCTATGTCGTCACGCAGGCTTAAAGTCTGTTGTAACGCATTGAGTGTCGATTGTGGCAAACCTTCCTTATTCATGTCAGTGCTTATGTATTGAATGATATGACCGATATACCGGACAGTAGTACATCAAACAGGCGCTGATCTGTTAGTTGAAACTAATGTATTTCCTTGCGCACCATCCTGGCCAGAAATGCAAGGCGGAGTTTTCTTTGAGGAGAAATATTCATAGCATCACACCTTCTTTTTCCGCAATATCATGGGTCGGAAAGCGCTCCAAATTAAGAGCAAATAATATTACATCGACCTTCTGGCCATCCGACAGATAACTTATCCGCCCCGATATTCTTGCGCTCAGCCAGCCAGGGCCTTCCACCACATGCGGAATTTCAACAAGCAGATCAATATCGCCGCCACGCGCATTATCGTCTGCGCGGGAACCGAATAATCGTACTGTGGCGTCTTGCCCTGCCAATTCGGAAACTACGTGCTGGATGATATCGATTTGCCGTGAACTCAGTCGCATGGCGATTCAATATGAAATCGGGCGATAAAAAAAATAGGCTTCAACTACAATAAATGTAGAATTTTCAGCAATGGGTTCCTGTTTTGACAACAATTTCAAGGGAAAACCCTTTTTACCCATTGCATCCTGCAACCTATAACCTGCCATATTTGCTGGAAATGTTTTTCACAATTCCCGGTTGATCAGCGATCATTGTCATACGTCACTTTTCCCAAGATACGAAAAAGAAACAAGCTTGCCCAATACAAGCCCCGAATGCCCGGTTTTAAGTTTGTTTTCTATTTCGGTCAAAATGCGGTACATCTCTGCTGCGGCTTCGCAGGCCACATTGATTAATGCAGAATTTTTGCTCCAGTCATCCGGATAATCGTGTGCGAATCTATTACGCGTCATTCGAATTTTCTGCCATTCTTCCGCGCTCCGGATATATCCCATTTTCTCCAGTCGATTGAGCTTATCCAACATTGGGCGTTCTTCGTAGGGTTCTTGCAGATAGGCCAGGATTGCCGGAAACAATCGTCCTCCCATTGCATCCTGCAATTTTGTAAACCGCAGAATGAATTGATCCAATGCCTGTACTTGTACATCCGTTAGGTGGCCGAATCTTTCCGCTGTCATGGGCAAAACAGGAGCCATCGATGTTAGTGCACTGCACAGATAATAGATATTTCGTTCGCATTCACGCCAGGCATCTTGCAATCGGAGTGCTGCGATATCGTCATTCATAACAAAATACCTGTTTGCCTGGCAATGGTAAAAATTGGCGGACGGGTCTTGCGCGATGGATAATCCAATAGCACATCGATTTTCTGCTCGCCCATTTTCATTTGAATCTTCGCAAGAAAAGCAATTTCAGCACGCGCGATGGTTTCGGCATCGACTTGATCCGTTTCAATCAGCAGATCGATATCGCCACCACGTTGATTGTCATTTACTCTTGATCCAAAAAGCCACACATTGGCGCCTGCACCAAATGTTTCCGCAACCGTTGCGCGGATAATGGTTCGTTGCAGGTCAGTCAATCGCATTGTAGCGTGCCCACAATTTGTTCAGGCGATTAACCAGTACACCAGCCAGTGATGCAACATAACCAGATTTACCATTCGAGTGACGTGCAAGCTCCCGTGAAATGGTGCCGGGAGCGCGCTTCAGAAGCCGCCTCATGGCTCGTAATCCACTTTCTTGTGCCGCATCGGCATGATTGTCGCTCGTCCTTCTGCATTCAACTGCTTGTACTGTTTTTCTGTTTTGTCCATCCCAACACATTAATTTCTCTTAGGTGTTGCGGTTACTGATTGAGCGCGACCTGTTTCGGTGCGCTCGAAGATTATAGTGCCTATACGGGCTGGCTTAAATCAGATTTTCATTCATGATAAATTCGGGGCAATCCGTTCCATGCGTATAATTACGCTGAAAACTGTTGGCATTGTTGCCTATTCGGTACGATTATTCTATTGAGATTATGGGTTAATGGGCGAAATAAAATTCACTAATCGCCGGGGGTTGGCGTTGGCGGGCAATCTTGAATTGCCTACAGGCGGGTCACCTCGCGCCTTTGCGCTGTTTGCGCATTGTTTTTCCTGCACACGTCATAGTCGGGCGGCTGTTTATATCAGCCGTGCCATGGCTGCGCAGGGGGTTGCTGTCCTGCGGTTTGACTTTACGGGTCTGGGGCAGAGTGAAGGTGATTTCGCCGATAGCGGCTTTTCGGCCAATATTGATGATCTGTTGTCTGCTGCGGACTGGCTGGCTGCAAATCATCGCGCGCCGGAACTACTGGTGGGGCACTCACTGGGAGGAACGGCCGTGCTGGCTGCTGCCATGCAGATGGAGCACTGCCGCGCGGTGGCCACGATTAATGCGCCAGCGGAAGTAAAACATGTGTTGCGCCACATGCAGGAAGATCTGGCGGTAATCGAGCAGGATGGCTCTGCACTGGTCGAGCTGGACGGGCGGCCATTTCGGATAACGCGCGCATTTATCGATGACATGCACAATCAGGAAATTCTGGCCCACCTATCATCGATGAAACCAGCGTTACTGGTAATGCATACACCAATAGATAAAATTGTTTCTGTCGATAATGCGCAAGCCATTTTTGCCGCCGCCAGGCATCCCAAAAGTTTCATCAGCCTTGATCAGGCAGACCATCTCCTTAGTAATACGCGCGATGCACAGTATGCCGGACAAGTCATCGCCAGCTGGGTAGACCACTACCTGGACAAAACCGGCGACCATACAGATGAGCGTGAGGCCAGCACCGAACCGGTTGAGGGTGCCATCGTTAATGGTCGTTTGGCTGATGGCTTTACTTGCCGGATACGCGCGGGAAGACATGACTGGATTGCGGATGAGCCAGAGGCAATGGAAGGGCGCGATCTGGGACCCGACCCCTACGCCCACCTGTGCGCTGCACTGGCAAGTTGTACGGTGATGACGCTGAATCTGTATGCCCGTCATAAGACGCTGCCCGTGACGGAAGTCGAGGTGCATGTCAGGCATCATCGTATACATGCCAAAGACTGTGAGGATTGCGACAGCGCTGATGGGATGATCGATCAGATGAAACGCACGATACATATCGCCGGTGATCTGGATGACAAACAGCGGCAACGCATGCTGGAAATTGCCAACCGTTGCCCGGTTCACCAAACGCTGACGGGGGAAATGCGCATCACCAGCGTATTGGCAACGTCATGAAAAAATCTGTATTGATTACCGGCTGTTCCAGCGGCATTGGTTATTGTGCCGCACAAGGGTTGCATGCGCGCGGTTACCGTGTTTTTGCAACCGCACGCCGTGAAGAAAGTGTTGCGATGCTGCAATCCAGCGGGCTGGAAAGCCTCCGTCTTGATCTCAATGATTCCGTTTCCATCCATCAGGCGGTTGCCGAAGTGCTGCAGCGCACCGATGGCAAGCTGTATGCCTTGTTTAACAACGGTGCCTATGGATTGCCGGGGGCAGTGGAAGATTTGGGCCGAGAAGCAATTCGCGCACAATTTGAAACCAATTTTTTTGGCTGGCTGGAATTGACGAATCTCATTTTACCGATCATGCGACAACAAGGTTATGGACGCATTATCCAGAACAGCTCGGTACTGGGATTCGCTGCCATGCCGTTTCGCGGGGCATATAATGCTTCCAAATTTGCGCTGGAAGGATTAAGCGATACCTTGCGCCTTGAATTACTCGGCACCAAAATTTTTGTTAGCCTGATCGAGCCAGGGCCCATTGCAACCAACTTCCGTACCAACGCCATGCAAGCGCTTACCCGCTATATCGATCTCGAAAAAAGCGTGCATCGAGACCGGTATCTCGCGGTACAGAGTCGACTGAATAAAAAAGGGGCTGCCGTTCCATTCACCTTGCCGCCGGAAGCAGTGCTAAAGAAAGTGATTCATGCCCTCGAAGCCAGTCAGCCAGCCGCTCGTTACTATGTCACGTTTCCTACGCATTTGTTTGGCCTGCTGAAACGTGTTCTGCCGGTGTGGATGCTGGATAAGCTGCTGGCCAAGGCAGGAAGTGATCATCAGTGAGGCGTGGCCGGTGATATGCCACAACGGTAAGGTGTATCAGTAGTAATCCGTTCGTGCGCAATTCTCAAAACGGGTAAATTCCCCAATAAAAGTCAGATCGATTTTTCCGATCGGGCCATTGCGTTGCTTGCCGATGATGATTTCCGCGATGCCTTTATCCTGCGTCTCCGGGTTGTAGACTTCATCGCGATAAATAAAAAGAATGACGTCTGCATCCTGCTCAATCGCACCGGATTCCCGCAGATCAGACATAACCGGACGCTTGTTCGGGCGTTGTTCGAGGCTGCGATTCAATTGCGAAAGCGCAACGACCGGAACATGCAACTCCTTTGCCAGCGCCTTCAACGAGCGCGAGATTTCGGATATTTCAGTGGTACGGTTTTCGCTGCGTGAAGTGGAAGACATCAACTGTAAATAATCAACGATTACCAGTCCCAGGCCACCATGCTGCCGATATAACCGGCGGGCACGGGCGCGTAGTTCAAGTGAATTCAAAGCTGGCGTTTCATCGATGAATATCAGCGCATCATTCAGTTTCCCGAGCGCGTGCGTTAGCTTTGGCCAATCTTCATCTTCAAGACGGCCTGTCCTTACCTTGTGCTGGTCGAGCCGCCCGATTGAGCCCAGCATCCGCATGGCCAGCTGTGTGCCGCTCATCTCCATGCTAAATACAGCCACGGGCTTGTTCACTTCTATGGCAACATGCTCACCGATATTGAGGGCAAAAGCGGTTTTTCCCATGGATGGCCTGCCAGCCACGATGATGAGGTCTCCGGGTTGAAAACCGGAGGTTTTTTGATCCAGATCGTGAAAACCTGAGGCGATACCGGTAATATCATCCGGGTTATCGCGGTTATAGAGCATTTCGATACGAACAACCACTTCCTTCAGCAGTGGTTGTATATCAACAAATCCTTGTTTGCCGTGCGCATTCTTTTCGGCAATATCGAAAATTTTGCTTTCGGCTTCATCCAGCAAATCATCTGCGGAACGCCCTGACGGATAATAAACCGAGTCGGCGATTTGTGTGCTGACCTGGGCAAGTTTGCGCATAATTGCGCGTTCCCGGACAATTTCCGCATAACGACGAATATTGGCAGCTGACGGGGTGTTTTGTGTAATTGAGCTGATGTAGGCCAATCCCCCCACATCCGCCAGTTTTGCGGAATTTTCAAGGGATTCCGCGACTGTTACCACATCGGCAGGTTTGTTTTGTTCGATCAGGCGGCAGGCATGCTGATAAATCGTCTGGTGATCCTGCCGGTAAAAGTCCGTGTCGGTAATAATATCCGCTATCTTGTCCCAGGCATGGTTATCCAGCATTAACCCTCCCAGAACAGATTGCTCCGCCTCGATTGAATAGGGCGGCAGTTTGAGCCCGTCTTCTGGCATATCCTGTCTGGAATCAAGTGTGGACATAAGTAAATGTAAAGGGCGCCTCTAAAAATCCATATTTCGTTACAATACGTCGTTCTTCACAAAAAATATCCCTTACATATCAATTATATGCTGCGTCAATACTTTTCGTCCCTGCCTCGCCTTGCTTAAAACCCTGAACTGAACAATTAAACAAAAAAGGACTGCCGCCAGTCCTTTTTTGCTGGCAGCCAGACCTGCTCAAACAGTTTTTTCGGCTAGAATGGATATGGTAATTTGTGCAGAAACGTCGCTATGCAATGCGACCACGATCGGATAATCACCGGTTTGCTTGAGCTGACCGGATGGGATATGTACCATTGATTTTTCGACCAGAAAATCTTGGTTGCGTAATGCTTCAGCAATATGCAGGCTGGTAACCGACCCGAACAGTTTACCGTCAATACCAGCTTTTTGTGTAAGCTGGATGACGAGTCCTTCCAACCTGGCAGCTTGTAATTCGGCGTCAGACAATATTTCTGTCTGCTTTTTCTCGAGCTCTGCGCGTCTGGATTCAAATTCAGCGATCGCGCGTTCGGTAGCCCACTTTGCTTTCCCCTGAGGGATAAGATAATTACGCGCGAACCCCCGTTTTACGTTAACGATACTGCCCAGCGCACCCAGCTTGGCAATTTTTTCCATTAATATGACTTGCATGGTAATTTCCTCTGATTTTAATGACGATCCGTGTAAGGCAACAGCGCCAGAAACCGGGCACGTTCAATCGCCACGTTGAGTTGCCGCTGATAAAACGACTTGGTTCCGGTAATTCTCGCTGGAATGATCTTTCCGTTTTCACCGACAAAATCTTTCAGTAAATCAACGTTTTTATAATCTACGTGTTTGATGCCTTCAGCGGTGAATCGACAGAATTTCTTGCGCCTGAATAATGGTCGGACAGCCGTTTTATTATTAAAACGGCTGTCGGTTTTTTTATTCCTCATAAAGCTCATATTGTCTCCGTTAATCTTAAATAATCAATTAATTTAGTAATTTAAAGGGCTGCTTCAATAATGCTCGCGTGCAAAACCAGTTGGTTGCTCATGCGATTTTTCAAAGCCAGAAAACCGGTAACCTTGATATTATGGCCAGTATCAAATGAAAGCAATCTCTTCGCCAGGTCTGCCATGGCGATTACGTGCAGATCACAAAGTACTTGCCGTTGTATTCCGGCCTCCAGTTGACTGGACTGATGATTGAGCTTCAATTCGGCAATCATCATGCCCGCAGGCGTAAAACGTGGCTTTTCAAGCCTGGCGATTACACCGCATATCGTAACCAGGTTGCAGTTACACACGGATTCCTGGTCAGCCCTCGGGATTAACTGGCTCGGTGGCAGCGGCAACCGGCTCTTCAACAGGCGTGCCGGCAACAGCATCTGAAGGCGCGGCAGATGGCGCACCTTCCACACTGGCGGCCGATCGATCGGAGGTATGTTCCTGCACTGCCAGCGGTGATTGTTCGGTAACAGGGACATTCATGCGAATAACGAGGTGACGCAATACCGCATCATTAAACTTGAAACTATAGCTCAGCTCATCGAGCGTTTCCTGGCTGCATTCGATATTCATCAGCACATAATGCGCCTTGTGCAATTTCTGAATCATGTACGCCAGTTGTCTGCGTCCCCAGTCTTCAGTCCTATGTATTTTCCCGTCTTTTGATGTGATTGTGTTGCTATAGCGCTCGATCATTGCGGGCACTTGGTCGCTTTGATCCGGATGGACAATAAAAATAATTTCGTAGTGTCTCATGGTTTCCTTATGGGCAAAGCCTTCTTTTTGAATCCAAAGTAAGGCAAGGTTCTAAAAAGTACAAAGATAAAGATACTTAATCTGGTCAGCCTGAATGAAACAGGGCAAAGCCGAGATCAAGTCGCGCCATTTTACTAAATTACTGATCAAACAGCAAAAAGAAAATCGATACTCACCCAGAAAAAGAATGACGCCAATCGTTCGAGTTTGCCCGATTCGAGCGCTGGTCGATGTGTTGCCACGCGCGCCCGGATATTTTTCAGCATGCGAATTGCGCCGACACTACGTGGAAAATAAATGACGGGAGCTTTATTTGCTAGAATAGCGTTTTTTTATGAATCTGAGTATTGAATGATGGAATCCACTTTTCTAGTCGATAACATGTTTTTTGTGATCGCCGCCATGCTGAGCGGCGGAATGTTGCTGTGGCCGCTGATTATGCGTCATGGCGCAAAAGAGATCGACGCGCAGCAGGCTGTCCGGTTGATCAATTATGAGCATGCCCTCATACTGGATGTCAGGGATGACAAGGACTACGCCAGTGGTCATTTGCCTGATTCCAAACATATTCCGCAAGACTTTGTGAAAGAACGCCTGGGCGAGCTGGAAAAACACAAAAAAACACCTGTTATTGTGATTTTCACCCCGAGCTTACGGTCTGCACAAACGGGGGTCACCTTACGTAAAAATGGTTTTGAGCGAGTGTTTAACCTTAACGGCGGCATTGATGGCTGGAAGCGGGAAAATCTTCCGTTAGTCAAAAAATAACTGCCCTTTGCTATCAATCTTTGCTATCAATAATAGGAGTTATCCCGGAATGCCCAAAATTACCATGTATATCTCCGGTTTTTGCCCATACTGCACCATGGCGGAGAGGCTATTGCATGCACGCGGCGTGGAAGAAATCGAAAAAATCCGTGTGGACAAGCACCCGGAGCAGCGGGTCGAAATGATGCGCAAAACCGGGCGCCGCACCGTGCCCCAGATTTATATTGGACAAACCCATGTTGGCGGCTATGATGATCTGGCACTGCTGGATCAGAAAGGGGGACTCGCCAGTTTGTTAACAAGCCCGAACTGAGAAGACCGGCGCCTTGCAGCGCATCCAGATTTGTCCAATTTATTATTTCTCGACCCCTGGATACAAATTCAATTAAACACAACCATCGGAATTAAACATGACTGAACAGAAACAGCCGGTTTTCGTAATTGAAAAAATTTACGCCAAAGATATTTCACTGGAAATACCTGGCGCGCCAGAGATTTTTCTGGAACGCGAGGCACCGGAAATCAATCTGCAACTGGATACCAGAAATGCACCCGTCAATGACGACGTTCACGAAGTAGTATTGACCGCTACCGTAACAGCACGCCTCAAGGAGAAAAATGTCGCGATGTTTCTGGTCGAAGCGCATCAGGCCGGTATTTTTCGTATTAAAGACGTTCCCGGAGATGACATTGAACCGGTATTGGGTATCCTATGCCCCAATATTCTGTTTCCCTATCTGCGCGAAACCATCTCGGATATCGTTACCCGCGCGGGTTTTCCTGCCGTTATCCTCAACCCGGTAAATTTTGATGCAATCTATCAGCAGAAAAAACAGCAACAGCAGGAACAAGCTGATGCTGCCACACAAAGCAACCCGTCTTCCCTTGACAGCGCTACCAAGCATTGATCGATGAATGGCCGGCGCACTGGCTGCAAGCATGACCTGCTCCTCCTTTGCGGATTTATCCTGCTGCTGTTTGTTTCCGGACAGGTAATCGCAGAGGAGAAATACGCACAGCAGTTTCTTTCTATTGCCAATTCAGCATCCATATTTTACGACGCGCCTTCACACAACGCCGAAAAACTATTTGTCGCCGGTCAAAATTTACCGGTAGAAATGGTAACCAGGGTAGAAGAATGGACCAAAGTGCGGGATAGTCTCGGGCGCCTTGCCTGGGTAGAAAGCCGCAATTTGAGTGCCAAGCGTTTTGTGATCGTAAATACCGCCATCGCCAATATTCATTTGTCAGCCAATGCCGTATCGGATATCGTATTTCAGGCACAGCAAGACGTTATCCTGGAATGGCTTGAAACCGTATCCGGAACATGGGCGAAGGTCAGACACCCTGATGGCGATACCGGGTTTGTCAGCGCCGATCAGATCTGGGGATTATGAACATTCTGGTTCTGGGGGCGGGCGCCTGGGGCACAGCACTGTCGATTCACCTGGCCGCACGCCATCAAATCACGCTATGGATACGCAGCAAGGAGCATCTTGACGAAATGGCCAGGCAGCGTATGAATCAACGATACCTGCCCGGTCATGGCTTGCCGGAATCCATCCGGCTTACCAGTCAACTTGATGATGCAATACAGCAGATTGAGCTGATTCTGGTAGTGGTTCCCGTCTCTGGTTTGCGCGATACCCTGCAACAACTGACCGCGTTAAATTGTTCTCACCCGTTGGTGCTTGCCTGCAAGGGACTTGAGGCAACATCCGCGAAGCTTCCGCATCAGGTGGTAGCGGATGTCTATTCATCCGCAGCTTTGTGCGGGGTGCTATCGGGACCCAGCTTTGCACAGGAAATCGCGCAAGGCTTGCCGGCAGCACTGACATTGGCCTCGCACGATCAACATTTCGCCACGATGACGGCAGGCAAAATTCATACGACCTACCTGCGCATCTATGCCAGTCGCGATGTAACCGGCGTGGAAATTGCCGGCGCGCTCAAAAACGTTATTGCGATTGCCGCCGGGATTGCAGATGGTATGGCATTTGGCAGCAATGCACGCGCAGCCCTGATTACACGGGGACTGACAGAGATAACGCGGTTAGGGGTGGCGCTGGGAGGATGCCAGGAAACCTTTATGGGACTTGCGGGCGTGGGAGATTTGATACTGACCTGCACGGGTGATTTATCCCGAAATCGCCAAGTTGGCATGTTATTGGCATCAGGGTTACATATGCCGGACATTCTGTCCCGGATCGGACATGTTACCGAAGGCGTACATACTGTACGCGAAGCACATGCTTTTGCATGTCGGCTCGGTATCGACATGCCGGTTACTGAAGCGGTTTATCGTATTTTGTATGAAAATATACCGGTATGTGATGCTATCCAGACCATGCTGGAGAGAGAGCCCAAACCGGAAACATGCTCATAAAACCAGGTGGCAGCGCCGGAGCGCACCCAAAATTGGTGCGTTGTGAGGACTGGGCACCATACGCCAGCGTTTGCCCCAAACCAGGCAAATCCATAAAACCTCTTTTATCTGCGCATGGTTTCTGAAGGAAAAATGTAATATTTGGATCAAAACGGTAAACCTTCCGTTTATTCAATACAGCCCATTTTTCAGGCCTTTTTCTTTATTCATGAGCGTGGTATCAATGCGTTAGAATGCTGGTCTTCCAATCATTGTTTTTCTAAATGACCATGTCACAAATGGTCATTTAGAAAAACTTATAGAATCGCATGTTTTATTTATAGTCAACCGGTTATATGATTTCATGATTATCAAAAAACCATCTGCTGTCAGCGTGACGAAAAATTCAATGTTCAGGGCGTCCAAATGATCAACGTTGGCATTGTTGGCGGCACCGGTTATACGGGCGTTGAGCTCTTGCGCATACTTTCCCGGCATCCGGAAGTAACCCTAAAAACAATTACCTCCCGTCAGGAAAGCGGGCAGGCGGTTGATGCACTTTTCCCAAGTTTACGCGGGCTGATCGATCTTCAATTTTGCGATCCCGCTCAGGCCGATCTCACACAGTGTGATGTCGTGTTTTTTGCGACCCCCAATGGCGTGGCGATGCATCAGGCAGCTGATTTGCTGGCTGCGAATGTAAAAATTATCGACCTGTCCGCAGATTTCAGAATCAAGGATATTGCGCTGTGGGAGAAATGGTATGGGATGAAGCACGCTGCTCCCGATCTGGTAGCGGAAGCAGTTTACGGATTGCCGGAGATCCATCGTGAAAAAATTCGCCATGCCCGGCTGATTGCCAATCCGGGCTGCTATCCAACGGCAGTGCAGTTGGGTTTTCTGCCACTGATCGAAGCCGGGGTAGTGGATAACGATTATCTGATTGCGGATACCAAGTCAGGCGTATCCGGCGCGGGGCGCAAAGCGGAAGTGTCGATTCTTTTTGCAGAAGCGGCTGATAATTTCAAATCCTATGGGGTGCCCGGGCATCGCCATTTGCCGGAAATCCGGCAAGGATTATCCGAAATGGCGGGCAAAGCCGTTGGTCTGACGTTTGTACCGCACCTAACGCCGATGATCCGTGGTATCCATGCCACGCTTTATGCCAGACTAACCAGGAAAATCGATTTGCAGGCGTTGTATACTGATCGATACCGGGAGGAACCTTTTGTCGATGTACTGCCGGCAGGAAGTCACCCGGAAACCCGCTCTGTACGCGGCTCCAATATTTGCCGGCTTGCCGTCCATCGTCCGCAGCAGGGCGACATGGTGGTGGTCTTGTCAGTCACGGATAATCTGGTCAAAGGTGCTGCCGGGCAGGCCGTTCAGAACATGAATATAATACATGGGCTGGCGGAGACAACCGGTATTGATCTTGTTCCTCTGCTGCCATGAGCTTTTCTGAAATAACATCCGCAATGGTGCACAAATAATGAAGAACATAATAATACTAAAAGGCAATCTGCTCTGATGCGCAGCAAAACGGACATCAGTGCACCGGTCATGGTGGTCAGAGCGCATGTGTCATGGTACAAGCGTGCACTGGTCGTCATGACAGGATTACTATTGGTTGCATTGCTGGCTTATGGCGCATATGAGGCGGGCAAGGAAACAGGCAAAGTGAATGTGAATGGCGAAACTTCCGCCACAACAACGGATCCCGCGCTCGAACAGATACTCGAAGCCAGTAACTGCCTGAAAAAGTATAACGAAACGCTTTGTACCCAAATAGCCGATCTGATCCGGCAGTTGCAAATCAGTAATGCCACACGGGTTGATCTTGCCAAGCAGGTGAAATCACTGGATGAAGAGAATGAGCGTTTACGCGAGGATTTGTCACTGTTTCAACGGCTGATCTCCGGAAATGATGACGCTGCCGATGGCGAACTGGTTATCCACCGTTTTTCGCTGGAGCCAAGCCAGATTCCAGGCGAGTATCTTTATACCCTGTTACTGGCTCAAGGCGGCAAGCGGCTCAAGAATTTTACCGGCAACCTGGAATTCGCCGTTGAATTAACGCAGGATGGCGAGAAAAAACTGATTGCGCTGGTAGACGAAAATGCATCCAAGGCGTTTCCAGTAGATTTTCGCTATTATCATCGGCTGGAAAAAAGTTTCCAGGTGCCTGCGGAAACCATCGTGGAAAACCTGCAGGTCAGAATATTTGAAAATAGCGGCAGCACGCCGGTTCTGACAAAAACGATTCAGATATCTCCTTGAGGAACCAACACATGTTTGGACGAAAAAATAAAGTCGTCAGTCATATCGACACCCTGATCGGAGCAAACACCGCCATTACAGGCGATGTCCAGTTTTCAGGCGGCCTGAGAGTGGATGGACGTGTGTCTGGCAGCATTATGGCGGCAGGCGAACCACCTTCCATGCTGGTGTTAAGTGAGCACGGCACAATCGAAGGCAAGGTCAAGGCAACGCATATGGTGGTCAATGGCGCAGTCAAAGGTCCGATCTATGTAGAGCAAGAGCTCGAATTGCAGCCTCAGGCGAGAATTACTGGTGATATTCATTACCGGTCCGTTAAAATCCACCAGGGCGCTTCAGTGGAAGGAAAAATGATCCGGATAGAAGAGGGACAATCTGAAAAACTGATTACCCTGATGGCGCCAACCGATCCATCGGCCAAAATCAAGGAAGAGGGTCAGTAACCGCCTGATGCTCAAGGAGCCGCAACAGTACAGCAATCAGCGGAGTCAGCGCCTGCCAGGTGGATCGCTTTGGTCGCGCAACATCTCCGTGGCATGCTTGCGTGTAGTGGCCGTAAGTTTTTCACCACCAAGCATCCGTGCAATTTCATTTATTCTGCCAGCCTGGTCAAGATGACGAATCTGGCTGGTCAATGTTTCACCGTCCTGCCGTTCATCACTTTTGGAGACTTGCCAGTGATGGTCACCCATCGCCGCCACCTGTGGCAGATGCGTAATGCACAAAACCTGCCGTGTATGCCCCAACCCTTTGAGTAGCTTGCCAACTTTCTCTGCAACGCTACCACCAATACCAGCGTCAACCTCATCGAAAATCAGTGTCGGCGTTATGCCGGCCTGGCTGGCGATGACCTGGATAGCCAGGCCAATTCGCGATAACTCCCCACCGGAGGCTACCTTGTGCAGAGGCCGCAATGGCATATCCTTATGCGCGGACACTTGAAACTCTATTTGTTCCAGACCCGACTGGCCGCCGGGCGTTACCGGATACAATGCCACGTGAAAACGCCCCCCCTCCATTGCCAGCATTTGCATGTTTTCGGTGACCAGCCTGGCGAGGCTGATTGCCGCATCGTGCCGTTTATCACTCAATTGTTGTGCAAGCTGCGTATATTCCTGCCTGGCAGAATTTTCAGCAGCCGTCAGCGCGGTATTATCTGTCCGGATTTCCAGATCGGCTAACTGCTGTGACGCAGTTGCCAGCAATTCCGGCAGATTGTCCGGCTTGACATGATATTTTCTGGTAGCACCATGAATAGCGGCAAGGCGCGCTTCAATCATTTCCAGGCGTTGTGGATCGATATCCAGATGTTGCTGGTAATGCCTCAATTCATATATCACATCCTGCAACTGCGCTTCTATCGATTGCAGTTGATCGTCGATCGGCATCAGCAAAGGATCGACCTCTACCAGGGAATGCAGCCGAGCACTGACGCGATCGATTTGAGTGAGCGCGGAGATTTCATTTTCCGACAGCAGTTCCAGGGAAAATTGCGTGTCTTCAATCAGTTTTGCCGTATGAGCCAGCCGCAGATGATCCAATTGCAGCACCTCCCAATCTTCAATCGAAAAATTGAGATCTGATAACTCCTTGACCTGCCATGTCAGGCGTTCATAGTCCTCGGCGTGGCGGCTGCTGTCTTTTTCCCAATCAAGCCGCTGCTGCCGCAAGGTGTGCCAATGCCGACAGGCGGCCGCGACTTGCTGCGCAAGCCTGGTTTCACCTGCCCAGCCATCCAGCAATGTGCCTTGTTGTTGCGTGCGCAACAAGGTTTGATGCGCATGTTGCCCATGGATATCGATCAGCCATTCGCCTGCTGTACGCAACTGCTGCAGGGTGACAGTCGAGCCATTGATAAAGTTGCGTGAACGGCCGCTGGCGTCGATGATTCTGCGCAGCAGACAACTGTCTACCTGGTCATCAAGCGCATTTTCCTGCAACCATTGCTGCAAAGGGACGAGATTGCGGACATCAAATTCCGCACTGATTTCTGCCCGCTCGCAGCCATGCCGGATGCGTTGTATATCAGCGCGCCCGCCCAGTAACAGCTCCAGCGCATCGATCAAAATGGATTTGCCCGCGCCGGTTTCCCCGGTTAATACCGTAAATCCGGGTTGAAAGTCGAGCTTGATCTCATTGATCAATACATAATCGCGAATGGATAGGTGGAGCAGCATGATGGCTAATCGATGTTATTGTGTTGAAGAATGCCGCTCCAACCAAGTTTTTCGCGCAGCATTCGATAATAACTATGATTAACGGAATGCAGAATCTTGATGGTTTCCGGATGACGTCGGATGACGACCCGGTCATGCTCACCGAGATCAAACCACGAATGGCTATCGGCATAAATCTTGATTTCAGTGGTGTAGTGCAGCTTGATCTCGATGACTGCATCCCCACCAACGACAATGGGACGGTTACTCAGGGTATGCGGGCAAACCGGCACCAGCGCCATCAGATCCAGCTTTGGATGCAGAATTGGTCCCCCGGAAGACAGCGCATATGCCGTTGATCCAGTCGGTGTCGACACAATCAGGCCATCAGAGCGCAAAGCATAAACATACTCATCGTCGATACGCACCTCGAACTCGATCATACCGCTACTGATCCCTCGATGTAACACCACATCGTTAAAAGCCAGTTCCTTAAAAACAATTTCTGTATCGCGAGAAACTTCTACCGCCAGCAGCATCCGGTTTTCCACAATGAACTGGCCATTCAGCATCATACCGAGAGTGGATTGCATGGTCTCAACCGTCAGATCAGTCAAAAACCCGAGCCGGCCCTGATTGACCCCTACGAGCGGCACATTGTAGTCAACCAGTGTGCGCGCGATATTGAGCATAGTGCCATCGCCGCCCAGCACGACGGCCAGATCGGCCTGCTGACCAATTTCGTCAAGTGTTAAAACCGGAAATTCAACATTTTCAACCTGCAGGACTGTCAACGCATCCAGCACCACATTAAACCCCTGCTCGGCGAGCTGGTGCGCGAGATTGAGAAGCGGTTTAGTAATATTTCGGTTTTTATATTTACCGATTAATGCAATAGTCTTGAAAAAAGCGGTCATTTCTCCGGAAAATCAGTCAACAAACGTTAGAAAAAACGAACACGCACGCGATAGCTTAAAACAGTTTCCTGGTTGGCAGGCACGTTAACCTGCCATTGTGCCAGATTGGCAGCGGGTTGAGTGTGCGGCAGGGACGTCTCGACCATAGTCCAGTCGCCCGGGATCGGTTCCTGTATCTGTATGGTGACCGCTTCATCGAGCGCATTGCGAATCCGAATTTGATAAGCTGTTTCGACATGGTGTTGCGGCGTCGAGGCCAACTGACGAAATTCTGTTTGGGTTTTATCAGCGGTAATATCAAAAGCGCTGCCCAGGTTCAGGTTGACCAGCTCATTCCTTGCGGTATGCTCGATGCGATCCTCGCCGATAAACTGTACGTTATCACGCGAATCTTTTTTATAAACGCGGATGATACCCTTGGGTAGCGGAATACCCAGCCCCTCTCCCTTATTGCTGAATTCGATCATAACGGCAGGATGCAGGTTACGTCCGATCTCGCCATATTTTCCAGAAAAATAGTAATCTGCGCCGCGCAGCTGGTATTTTTTACGGACCACGATATCACTGGCCGACATCAAGCCGACCTGTTTGGTCTGGTTATCTGCCAGAGTGGTTGCAGTCGGCAGACTGTAGAGATGATAAGCGAACAGGGATTCCTGCTCCATTGCGGGCGCCATTGTCATCATGCTGGCAACAGCTTCCACGGATTTTGCGCGATGCTGCTGATCAGGCCAGGCACGATTAACATTCCCGGCAACCAGTTGCAGCCGCGCATTTTTATAGGCGATGCCACTGCGGTTGACCAGCGTCACCAGCCCATTCATCGCCAGCATGCTGTCATCGGCATTGAGCTCGGCCACATAATCCGCCCGCCAGGAAAGCCCAGTTGTCAGATACGACAATTCCAGTTCGTGATTACCTGCCGAAGAAGTGGCTAGCAGAAGCGAGAGCGTTGGCTGATCGCGCAGATGGCTGGGAACATCCGGAAATGTAATTCGTCCCGGCAGACCGGTTTCAATACGATCCGCAAATTTTAGTACAACGCCCTGACTGCTGGAAAGCACCGTCGCCTCTTCACGGGACTCTTCGCCCGTGGCGGGATTGGTGTGAATGATGACAACGTTTCTGCCAAGATATTTCTCCAGCAGTTTTTGTGGTGTCAGCAAATCGAAATCAAAATTCTGCTCCAGCAACCGCAAGTTTGCCGAGGATGTCAAATTGCGCAACAGCGCCGTTTCCGGGCGCATCTGTGCGGACACCTCCCGCCATGCCAACCGGTTTTTTCCCTTATCGAGCCTGACTGTGCGTTGCTCCTTGATCAAGGCAAGATCATCATTGTAAATCGTCAGCATCACCTTGCCTTGATCCTGGCGCGTGCTTATCTTTTCATCCGGCTGTGCGGCAAAACACTGGCCTGCAGTTGTAAAAAAGACCGCAACAAGAAAAATTGTGCGCAAATATCTCAACATAATATCTCCGGCGTGAAGTTACAGCACATCAGCAAACCCCTTGCTGGTTTTCTGGAACCAGGCATAGCCTGCCCAGGCCACTGCACCGGCAACCATTGCATAGATACCCAATCCGACCCAATCGGGTAAATGCCCCCAAATGAGCACTGCTCTTGTCTGCTCGATAATGAAAGTAAGCGGGTTCGCCATGAGCCAGGGACGGAACTCTGCTGGCAACGCAGTAACGGGATAGAAAACCGGCGCCAAAAACAGCATGACAGTGGTAATGTTGCCAATCGTCTGGCCGACATCTCGCAAAAACACACCGAGCGAAGCAAGCATCCACGCGAGCCCAATGGTCAGGAGAATCAATGGCAAAATCACCAGGGGCATAAAAATGATTGTCCAGTGCAAGTAGCCATTAAACAGCACAAATGCGGCAAGCAGAACAGCCAGGCTGACAAAAAAATGAAACAACGCGCCGCCCATGCTGACGACGGGCAGAATTTCCAGTGGGAACACCACTTTTTTTACATAGCTGGTATTGGCAAGAATCAGCCCCGGGGCACGGTTCAGTACCTCGGCAAATAAACCATGCACAATCAGACCGGCAAACAACACTACGGCAAACTGCGTTTTGCTTTCTTCTTCGGTAACACCCCAGCGTGCATTAAAAACCACCGAAAAAACAAAAGTATACACGGTAAGCATGAACACCGGATTGAAAAGCGACCAAGCCAACCCCAGAACAGAACCCCTATACCGCCCCAGTACCTCGCGCTTGGTCAAATGATAAATCAGACTGCGATTTTTATGAACGGAGTGGAGCAGCGTGATGGGGGAAATAGATTTTGCCGCATGCGGATTCATACATAATCCATTGAAATGTTTTATTGCCAGCGACAATTTTGTAAATTTATAGTTATCTTACCGGGGATTTTATATGGTTCCGGCACGTTTGAGAAGGAAAGCGCCCAATGGACTGAATCAACCAACAGGCTCGATCAACACCAGGCGTATCGCACGCTTACCCTGCACGAACTCAGAGCAAAACCAAATAACCGACTGAACAGCCTGTTAATGCAGCCAATCCAAGCAGACACCAGATCAGCATGAGTTTTCCGGGACGATATTGCTCGGGTATGGTGTTATCAAACATCGCCAGGGTATTGAGAACTGCCAGCACCGGTGCGGCAACAAACGCCACTATGGTAGCAATCTGTATCATCTCCCCCATGGATGGCATGAGAAATAACAGTATCGAAAGAGCGCCAGCAATGGTGATCAGCAACCAGCCAAGATAAACGTTTCCATTTTTACGATGCTGAATCTTTCCGGGAAACAGCAATTCGAGTGACATGTTGATGCTGCGAGGAAAGGCATCCAGCAAGGTCAGGGTGGTACTGAACATGGTCGTCAGCGCAGCCAGAGCAACGACTGGATAAGCCCAGTCACCAAGTGCCTGCTGGTACATACCGAGCAGTTGTCCTGCAAACTTGGTGCCATCCGTTTCAAAGGGTTCGCCACTGCCGTACATAACCAGCGCACCGAGCAGCAGAAAACAAATGGCCAGCAGGGCCGTGCCAATGAATCCCACCCTGAAATCGAAGAGCGCGTCTTGCATGCTGGTGCGCCTGCGCTCAGTTTCATTTTTGCTTTGCGACCAGATGGAATGCCATACAGACAGCTCGATGGGCGCGGGCATCCAGCCAAGCAGCGTGACGAGAAACAGCAAGTGCAGATTATCTTTCAGGGAAAAATGGACTGTCGCAGATTCATAATGCCCAGGATTATCGAGCAGCAATGTCATGACGGCAAATACGGTCGTCACGGACAGCACCAGAATGATGACCTTCATCAGCTTGTCAAGTAACGCATAATGCCCGCTTACCAGTAACGTAAAACAAATCAGCAGCAGCAGACCACTGATGATTACGGCGACAGTTTGCGGCTCGTGCCCGCCGAGCGCTTCAAGCCCAAACATGCTGGTAAACAACCCTGCGGTGACAACAGTAACCGTTGCCTGGATAATGAACATGGTAGACAGGGTCATCAACAGATAGGCCCACACCGCCGATTTTCCCAGCCTTGCATAGCCATGCAGAATGTTCCTGCCCGTTGCAGCGGTATAACGCGGTCCAAACTCGAAAAATGGATATTTGATTAAGTGAATGACCACAATCGCAATAATCAACTCAAACCCGAACATTCCTCCCGCGCGCGTCGATTGCACCAAATGGGAAACACCCACAGCCGCGCCAGCATACAATAACCCCGGCCCCAGTTTTGATAGCAGACCATTGACGATTTTTCCGTTATTCATTTATTTCCCATCTTTACAAGGACGTCTCTAAAAATTCAGGGGGGTAAACAGGACGAGGCAAAAACAAAAAATATTGGCGCAGCACATGATTGATATATAAGGAGATATTTTTTGTAAGTACCGACGCATTATAACGAAATATGGATTTTTAGAGGTGCCCATAATTTCAACCTTGTCCTCCACCTTTGCGTAACCTGAATGGTGACATACGTCGAGCATGAAGCGGTTAAGCTAGTGCTGCTCGGATATTTCGTTTGGCACGCGCATCGCATGCGATACGTTCGTTTGCATGCCCCACCAGACGACGAAAAGAGACGGAAGGACAACCATGAACCGGATTGATGAATTGTGGCAGGAAAAGACTATTTCTTGACAAATACGGCGGTAGCTTTATAATCCTTCGCTTGTCAGTGCGCAAGTTAGTAGGTATAAAAATACATCGCAGCGGGAATAGCTCAGTGGTAGAGCACAACCTTGCCAAGGTTGGGGTCGCGAGTTCGAGCCTCGTTTCCCGCTCCAGTTAAATATGCCTTGCAAACTTCACAAGACAATCCAGACATCAGAATTATTTTCTGTTTATCCATTAAAAATCAAT
>JAVVEX010000025.1:0-21280 GCA_032251195.1 Nitrosomonas sp. | reverse complement strand
CAATCGCTTACAATTGTGAGAATAAATCGTAACCCACTGATACCGCAAGTGTTTTTATCAAACGTCAACAGACCCTAAGGTAAGAAGAAATTTTTTGATCAGTTGGATTGTTTGCCTGTGGTGCTGCTGATGCGTGCTGTTTCAGACTCGATCCAGGTTTCCATTTTCTGGATCAGTTCGGCTGGTTTCATGCCAGCCGGATCGACTGGCTCACCAATACTTACCGTGATTGTGCCAGGATATTTGATCAATGAATTTTTTCCCCAGAATTCGCCGGCATTGTGCGCAACCGGTACGAGGAGCGTATTGGTATGTACTGCCAGCCAGGCGCCACCAATACGATACTTTCCTTTGCTTCCCGGAGGGATGCGCGTACCTTCCGGAAATACCACAATCCAGAATTTCTGCTTTAACCGTTCCCTGCCCTGCTCGACAATTTGCTCCAGAGCCGCTTTACCTGCGCTGCGATCAATCGCAATCGGACTGGTCATCGCCAGTCCCCAGCCAAAAAACGGAATACGTAACAACTCCTTTTTAAGTACCCATACCTGTGGAGGAAAGATCTGCTGCAAGGCAAGCGTTTCCCAGGCAGACTGATGTTTGGAAAGAATGATGCTGGGTTGCTGTGGTATGTGTTCCCGGCCAATGACGCGGTACTGCAAGCCTCAAATATGCCATAACATGAACAGCATTATCCTGGTCCAACCGTAAGTTACACGATAGCGTTGGTGTGGGGACAGCAGAAAGCAGGCAAGTGTGATCAGCGCATACGGCGGCGTGATAATTGCCTGCAGCAACAGGTACACCAGCGAACGGGTGCCAGCAAGCAACTTTTTATGCGCCAATGCCAAGGCTATCCACCACTGCCGCTAAATCCGAAAAAATTTGTGTACCTGCAGGCAATCCGCCCGCTTCATGGGTTTTCTCACCGTTGCCGGTCAGCACCAGCACCGGTATTGCGCCTGCCTTGGCGGCAGCCTGCAAATCGCGTAACGAATCACCAACAATCAGGACATGATCTAGCTCCATACCGTAACGCTGGCTGATTTCCTTAAACATGCCAATACCGGGTTTACGGCAGGCGCATTGCTCTCCCTCGCTATGGGGACAAAAAAATAGCGCATCGATTCTGCCACCCGCCTGCTGTACCAACCGGAACATTTTGTCATTGATGGCGTTAAATGTGGTCATATCGATCAACCCACGCCCAATTGTGGCGTAATTGGCGGCAATAACCACACGGTAGCCGGCATGAGTCAATCGTGAGATTGCTTGCAGGCTTCCCGGGATCGGCAGCCATTTTTCGGGCGATCTGACATAAGTGTCGCATATCTGGTTGATCACACCACTCTGGTCGAGAATAATCAGTTTCATAACCGGCTCATCCCGCAAGACAAGCAATATCCGCTACCCTGTTCATCGCAGTTTGCAGTTTTGTCAGCAAGGCAAGGCGCGTTTGACGTAACAGTGCATCCTCGCTATTGACCAGCACTTGATCAAAGAAGTGATCCACTGGATCCTTCAACGCCGCCAGTATTTGCAATGCGCTGCCATAGTCCCCATTGAAAAACGCGCTGTCGACATCTATTTCAATCACTGAAAGCACTTGATATAGAATGAGTTCCGCTGGCTCCCGGAGATTGGCATGATGCAGCGGCAACGCATCGGTATTTGATTTTTTGAGAATATTGCCGACACGCTTGTTCGCTGCAGCCAGGCTTGCCGCTTCAGGAAGTGCTGCAAATGCACGCACTGCGGAGAGCCGTTTCGGGATGTCGTCCAGTCTTTGTGGTCGCAGGTTGAGAACAGCCTCAATTTCCTGTGGGCGGTAGCCTTGTTCGCGTAGATTGTAAGCCAGCCGGTCAAAGAAAAAATCCTGTAATTGCGTAGCCAGTTGTGGTGAAACCGGACGGGCATGGCCAGTCTCCGGGCTGCTGAGAATGGTCATTGCGGTTGAGAACAGTTCATCGAGCCGCAGGGGTAGGTTTTTTTCGATCAGGATGCGAATCACACCAAGGGCATGTCGCCGTAGCGCATAAGGATCCTTGTCTCCACTCGGCGTGAGTCCAATACTGAACATGCTGACCAGTGTTTCCAGTTTATCGGCAAGCGCGACGCATATCCCAACCGGGTGACGGGGCAGTTCATCTCCGGCAAAGCGAGGCTTATAGTGATCTTCAATCGCGAAGGCAACGGCATCATCAATGTCCTCATGCTGGGCATAATAACGTCCCATGATACCTTGCAGCTCGGGAAACTCACCAACCATGTCTGTCAGTAAATCCGTCTTGGCAAGGCTGGCGGCAAGCCATGCCTGCTTCGCCAGTTCATGATCACCCAGTTGATCGGCGAATGCCTGTGCGAGTTGACACAGATAAGCGATACGTTCTCCTTGTGATCCCAGCTGGTGATGGTAAATTACCTTGTCGAGGCCGGATAGCCGTGATGCCAGCGTAGTTTTCCGATCCTGTTCAAAGAAAAACTGCGCATCCGCAAGTCTCGACCGGATAACACGCTCGTTGCCAGTGATGATTCGGGTCGCATCGTCAGGCGTGATATTGGCAACGATCAAAAAATGATTGACGAGCGCTCCCGTGGCATTCATCAGCGGGAAGTATTTCTGATTGGATTTCATTGTCAGAATCAGACACTCTGCTGGCACCTGCAAGAATTCCTCTGGAAATGCGCCCACCAGGATGTTGGGGCGCTCGACCAGCGCTGTTACTTCATTCAGCAATGCATCGTCTTCGGCCACCTGTAGGCCAAGATCGCGGGCTGCAGTTTGCAGTCCATCCCAGATAAGTTCGCGACGCCGGTCAAAGTGTGGAATAACCGCACCATCGGTTTGCAGGCGAGCTTCGTAGTGATCCGCATGCCTGATTACCAGCGGAGCTGTTTTGGCCTCAAAACGATGTCCTTGCGTAATATTACCCGCAATCAGCCCAAATGCCTGAACAGGAACGACTGTTTCGCCGTGCAATGCCAGCAGGCTATGCACGGGGCGCACGAAATGAACATTCTGCCAGCCATCGGCAAGCTGATACGCCATTACTTTCGGAATGGGTAATTGTTGCACGGTCTCATCAAGCGCAATTTGTAAGCCCACGATTAACGACTTTCCGGGCAATGTTCGATCCAGAAACAGAACATCGGATTTTCCTTCGTGCACTTGTTTGAGCTGCGATGGCGTGATTGCATCCGCGCCGAGTGCAGCAAGCTTCTTCAATAAGGCTGGCGTGGCCTGTCCATTGGCGTCCAGGCCAATCTGAACCGGCATTAATTTTTGTGAAACAAGCTGTTCGGGAGCTTGCGTCAATACAGCAGTCAGATGAACAGCCAGTCGTCTCGGCGAGGCGAACGCAGTCGTGTGAGATGTATCTGCTATGAGACTTTGCTGGCGCAGGCTTTTTTCAATCCCGGCGGCAAATGCAACAGACAGTTTCCTGAGTGCCTTGGGCGGCAGTTCCTCGGTCAATAGCTCGACCAGCAAGTTTTCGGTATTCATGCGGATTTGGTTTGTGTCTGATCAAGCAGTCCCTCTACCCATTCTCGGGGTGCCAGCGGAAACGGCGGCTGCAAACGCGCGCGGCTGTCATGGTAGGCCTGTGCAACACGCCGGGCCAGATTACGAATACGTGTAATATAGGCTGCGCGCTCGGTTACCGAGATTGCATTGCGCGCATCGAGCAGATTGAATGTGTGCGCGGCTTTTAACAACTGTTCATAGGCCGGTAGCGCAAGCTGAGCATCCATCAGGTAGTTGCACTGTGTCTCGTATTCACCAAAGGCAAGCAGCAGATAGCGGATATCACTATATTCAAAGTTATAGGTGGATTGCTCCACTTCATTCTGGTGATAAACGTCGCGATAGCTCAACCCTTCGATCCAGATAAGATCAAACACATTATCTACGCCCTGCAAATACATGGCCAAGCGCTCCAGCCCGTAAGTAATCTCGCCGGTAATCGGACGGCAGTTCAGTCCACCTACTTGCTGGAAATAAGTGAATTGCGTGACCTCCATACCGTTCAGCCATACCTCCCAACCCAGTCCCCATGCTCCCAGGGTCGGATTTTCCCAGTCATCCTCGACCAGACGCACATCGTTTTGCTGTAAATCGAGTCCCAATATTTGCAATGAGCGAAAATACAGATCCAGAATATCGCGCGGTGCCGGTTTGAGCACTACCTGGAACTGATAATAATGCTGCAACCGATTGGGGTTATTACCATAACGCCCGTCTTTTGGGCGGCGAGAGGGTTGCACGTAGGCGGCCCGCCAGGGTTCGGGGCCAATGGCACGCAAAAAAGTTGCGGTATGGCTGGTGCCCGCGCCGACTTCCATGTCATAGGGTTGTAACAGGGCACACCCCTGTTGTCCCCAGTATTGTTGCAGCGTAAGAATGATTTCCTGAAAAGTCGGTATGGCCATTGTGTTTATCTATGCTATTTGATTCGGTGGGATTCTACAGGGTTTTGCGGGATGCAGAAAATACGATAATAATGCTACCGGCCAGCAATAGCAGGCCAATCAGACCAAGAATCGGTTTGTTGCCATAAAGTACATACGGTGTTGCCCCGCTGAAGCCCTGTACCCAGCCGTGCAATCCATCCGTTGCAAACATTTCCAATGTCTGCAGTACCCTGCCGCGTTCATTAATGATTGCGGTTACGCCTGTATTGGTAGCGCGCAGCATATAGCGCCCGGTTTCCTGCGCGCGCATCTGAGAAATCTGTAAATGTTGCCAGGGGCCAATCGACCGCCCGAACCAGGCATCATTGCTGACATTTACCAGCAACTCGGCTTCGGGTAGCTGCGAGATGATTTCTTCACCAAAAACATCCTCGTAGCAGATGTTAATCGCCACCTGCTTGCCTGCCAGCTGCATTGGCCGCTGATCCTTGCTGCCACGTGAAAAATCTGACAAAGGAATCTTGAGTACCTCAATAATACGTCCGAACACCTGCTTTAGTGGAATATACTCACCGAACGGCACCAGATGGTGCTTCCGGTAAGCTTGTTCGGGCGATGAACCCAGGCTGAACATCGTATTATAGTATTCACCATTAGTGTTTCTCCGTTCCGCCATGCCAATCAGCACATCTCCCTGGTTACTGCGCGCATGGTCTCCAAGGATTGACCAGTACAAAGCAGGTAATTCTTCACGGAACAACGGAAACGATATTTCCGGCGTAATGATCAATTGGCTTGAACTTGCCTGGATCAGCTCCGTATAGGTTTGTAATGAAGTCAGCGTATGATCGGAACGCCATTTGAGGTCCTGAGAAATATTGCCCTGCAGCAGACTTACCCTGACCGGCTCACCGGACGGCGTGACCCAACTGATCTGCTGTAACCCCCACCCAGCGAGCCAGACGGCGATCAGCAGTACGCCAAATTTCCAGTTTCTCCATTGTTCCTGCCAACAGGCGAATCCGGAAGCAGTCAGTACCAGCAGGAAAGAAACACCATATACACCGACCATTGATGCAAAACCAGCTAACGGGCCGGCAGGCGCTTGTGAATAGCCGACTGCCAGCCACGGGAAACCGGTAAATAACACGCCACGTAACCATTCACTCAATGTCCACAGGGCTGCTATCATCCACGGCCATATCAGCGGCTTTCGCAGAGCCGTGAAACTGGCAATGCCAGCGGCCAGTCCAGGGAACAGGGAGAGATAAATGCACAATAAGATCAGTGCGATGATTGCCAGTGGCATCGGCATGCTACCGAAGTCATGCAGGCTGATGTAAAGCCAACTTACGCCAACGCCAAATAATCCCATGGCAAAACTGAAACTGATCAGGGCTGCCTGTAACGGATTGACGCTTTTGCGCAGCAGGATACCCAACAACATCAATGTGAGTAACGGAAGCGGATAAAAATAGAATGGCGCGAAACCAGGCACCGTCAGGATACCAAGCAGACAGGCGGATAAAGGTTTCAAGATATGCTTCAAGTCAGTTCGAAGAGATTTTTTATGGGGGTTATCAGATATCCCTACCATTTACCAAGTTCTATCACAAGCTTGATGGGCAGATAAAGCAACACGATAACGATAAAAAGATAACCTGTAAATGTCAGCGGGTTTTCCAGAAAACGATCTTTTAGGGTTTTCTGTTTACCTGCCTGTTTCAGCCTGGCATATTCTGCACGCACACGTTGCGCACGCATCATCTGATACGCTTCCAACAACGCTCTGGCCTCCAGATAGCGCGAATCATCCTTAATCCAGAGTGCCGGCAGAGAAATTCCCCAATTACCAGCGGATGTTTCATAGTAATCAATCTGCTTCTCCGTCAGCAAGGCACGAACTTCATCCGCTTCATCATCCGGCACGCCTCGCAGTTTGAATAGCAGTCTGGACATTAATGACAGGGTTACTTACTGGTTGATAAAAGTTGAAGTTACAGTGCCGGATACAAGAAAGCCGCCTTGAAGGCGGCTTTCTCGATAAGAACCAGCTTAATACCAGCTTAGCGTTTAGAAAACTGCTTACGCCGACGAGCTTTGCGGAATCCAACTTTTTTCCGCTCTACCTCACGCGCGTCGCGCGTGACGAAGCCTGCCTTTTTCAGGGCTGGCTTAAGTGTTTCATCGTAATCAATAAGTGCGCGGGTAATGCCGTGGCGAACAGCACCGGCCTGGCCAGATTCCCCGCCGCCATGGATGTTGACCATAATATCAAGATTATTGGTGTTGCCGGTCAGTTCCAGAGGTTGCCGCACGACCATACGTCCGGTTTCCCGAGAAAAATACTCGTCGACAGGTTTACGGTTTACCGTAATGATACCTGTCCCGGATTTGATGAAAACCCGTGCGACAGAACTTTTTCTGCGCCCTGTACCGTAATTGTATTGGATTGCCATGAGTATATTTTATATATTTATTTCAAGTATTTGCGGTTGCTGAGCAGCATGAGGATGCGTACTTCCGGCATAAAGCTTCAGTTTTTTAAGCATGGCGTAACCCAACGGCCCCTTTGGCAGCATTCCCTTGACAGCTTTTTGCAATGGCCTGTCGGGAAAACGTGAATGCATCTTGCCGAAAGTGGTTTCGTAAATTCCACCTGGATAGCCACTATGGCGATAATATTTTTTGTCGTCAGCTTTATTTCCTGTAACGCGCAGCTTATCAACATTTATCACCACAATATAATCACCTGTATCCACGTGCGGTGTATAGATTGGTTTGTGTTTTCCGCGCAGGCGGTGGGCAATGGCTGCCGCGAGTCTGCCTAGAACTTTATCGGTTGCATCAACCACAAACCACTCGTGATTGACTTCATGTGGTTTGGCAGAAAAGGTCTTCACTACTGATTTTCCTATGGGTACAAAAATGAAATGCGATTATCCGCCAGCACAGTAAAAATGTCAATCTGTCTTCTGGCAAAGACTTGTGTCGCAACTATCCGAGCTTGCCATGGCACTGTTTATATTTTTTTCCCGAACCGCAAGGACAAGGATCATTGCGCCCGACCTTGTCATTTTTGCGAACATAAGGCTGTACCTTGTTTTCCGGATTATCCTGATTTTCTGCCGCAGGTACGTCTTCACCGACTACTTCTTCGTAGTTGGCATGATGGTACTGCATATTGGCCGGTGCGGGCGCTTCGGACAGAGCGTCCACTTGCTCTTCGCTTCTGATCTGTACAGTTAGCAGAATTCTGGTGACTTCCGTTTTGACGGATTCCAGCATTCCAGTAAATAACTCGAAAGCTTCCCGTTTATATTCCTGCTTGGGATTTTTTTGTGCGTACCCTCGCAAATGAATACTCTGCCGCAAATGATCCAGTGCTGCCAGGTGTTCGCGCCAGTGGTTATCAAGCGAGTGCAGCATGACCATCCGTTCATATTGCTGCATCAGCACAGCGCCTGCTGATGCCACTTTGTCTGCATACAAGGTGTTAACCGTTTCAATAATACGCTGCCGCAGGTTTTCTTCGTGCAAATCATGGTCTTCATCCAGCCATTGCTGAATTGGCAAATGCAGATTGAATTCTGCAGTCAGTATCTTCTCCAGACTTGCAATATCCCATTGTTCTTCAATGCTCTGTGGCGGCATGTACAAACTGATAAGCTGGTCGATGACATTCTCACGGATTGCGCTGATGGTTTCAGAAATATTCTGGTCCGCCTCCAGCAATTCACTGCGTTGTTGATAAATCACCTTACGCTGATCATTGGCAACATCATCATATTCGAGCAGTTGCTTGCGAATATCGAAGTTTCGCGCCTCTACTTTGCGTTGCGCATTCTCAATCGCTCGAGTCACCCATGGGTGCTCGATTGCTTCCCCTTCCGGCATATTGAGTTTGGTCATGATACTGGCAACGCGATCTGAGGAAAAAATACGCAATAGAGAATCTTCCAGCGACAGATAGAAGCGGCTGGAGCCAGGGTCGCCCTGTCTGCCGGAACGTCCTCGTAACTGGTTATCAATACGACGGGATTCGTGTCGTTCCGTACCAATAATATGTAGCCCACCCAGCTTGATGACTTCATCATGCCTGATCTGCCAGGCGCTTTGTATGTCCTTGACCCGTTCAGTCTTGGTTTTATCATCAAGCGCTGTATCTGTTTGGATACGATGGACTTCAGGTTCGGGATTGCCACCCAGAACAATATCGGTACCACGTCCGGCCATGTTGGTCGCAATGGTGACCATTCTGGGTTGGCCCGCCTGGGTAATGATATCTGCTTCGCGGGCATGTTGTTTGGCATTCAGAATTTGATGCGGCAGTTTTTCCTGATTCAGCAGGCTTGACAGTAGTTCGTTATTTTCAATGGATGTTGTACCAACCAGAACTGGTTGCCCACGCTCATAACAATCCTTGATATCCGCTAGAATTGCCTGGTATTTTTCCTTGGTGGTACGAAATACCTGATCCATGCGGTCTTCTCGAATCATCGGACGATGCGTCGGGATTATCACGGTCTCGAGTCCGTAGATTTGCTGGAATTCAAATGCTTCCGTATCCGCAGTTCCGGTCATGCCGGAAAGCTTTCCGTACATACGGAAATAATTCTGAAAGGTAATCGAGGCTAGTGTTTGATTTTCTTTCTGGATGGCGACATTCTCTTTTGCCTCTACCGCCTGATGCAATCCTTCTGACCAGCGCCGTCCCGGCATCAGCCGCCCGGTAAATTCATCAACGATAATCACCTCATTATCCTGCACGACATAGTGCTGATCGTGGCTGTATAAATTGTGCGCGCGCAATGCCGCATTGAGATGATGAATCAGATTGATATTGGCCGGGTCATACAAACTGGTTCCTGCAGACAGCATCCCGGCATCGCTCAGCAATGCCTCGGCATGTTCAAACCCCGCCTCACTAAGCAGTACCTGCTGGGTCTTTTCGTCCACACTAAAATCACCGGTGCTTTTCTCATTTTCCTGTTTTACCAGTTCTGGAATGAGTTTGTTGATCCTGGTATAAATTTCGGTATCACCTTCTGCCATACCGGAGATAATCAGGGGGGTACGCGCTTCATCAATCAGGATCGAATCCACCTCATCAACAATGGCAAAGTTAAGCGGTCGCTGTACGCGCTCAGCAACATGCCCGACCATGTTGTCGCGCAGATAATCAAAACCGTATTCGTTATTGGTGCCATAGGTAATATCTGCGGCATAGGCAGTCTGTTTGGTTTCCTGTGGCATTTGCGACACCACCACGCCAACCGTCAATCCCAGAAAACGATATATTTGCCCCATCCATTCCGCATCACGCCTGGCAAGGTAATCATTGACCGTTACAATATGCACACCCTTGCCAGACAGCGCATTCAAATAGGTTGGCAGTGTTGACATCAGGGTTTTACCTTCACCCGTGCGCATCTCTGCTATTTTGCCTTCGTGTAGCACCATGCCACCGATCAATTGCGCATCGAAGTGGCGCATGTTCAATACACGTTTGCTGGCCTCGCGCACGACCGCAAATGCCTCCATCATCATTTGATCAAGCGTTTCTCCATTTGCCAGTCTATTTCTGAATTCATTGGTTTTTTCATGTAATGCAGCATCCGTTAGCGCTGCAATGACTGGTTCCAGCTCATTAATCTTGCGCACCGTTTGCATGTATTGCTTGACGAGTCGGTCATTACGGCTACCAAAAAACTTTTTTAGTAAATTATTCAGCATAGAGAGATGAGGTTAAATGCCTGCCAACCATTGAGGATTGGCCAGGAGTATTTCCTGAAGCGATTAAATTCTATTTGGGTTTATGTTTTTTCGGTAGACCAACAGCCTGGCTAGTTATCTTTTTTCAAGAATCTGGAAGGGTTGAGCGGTATGTCATTATGCCTGATTTCAAAATGTAAATGCGGCCCGGTAGAACGGCCAGTACTACCGACCTCTGCGATTACTTGTCCTTTCAATACAACTTGCCCTTTATCAACCAGCCGTTTGGATGCATGCGCATAGCGGCTAACCAGCGCATTACCATGGTCAATCGCTACCATGTTACCATAACCAGTGTGATAATCAGAAAAGACAACCACTCCGCCAGCTGCGGCTTTGATTGGCGTGCCTGGTTTGGCTGGAAAATCCACGCCTTCATGAAAACCTTTTTTTCCGGTAAACGGATCAATTCGCGCACCAAAGCCCGAAGAAGTCCAGTTTGTTTCCAACGGCATTGTACTTGGCAGCATTTCTTGCTCTATGCGGTCACTCAATAGCAGGCTGTCCAGTATCGCCAGCTTGTCTGCTCTGTCCCCCAGTAATCTGGCAACCGAATGCAATGTCTGGTTAAGCGTATCCAATGAAGTATTCTGTTTACGAATCTCCTTGTTGATACCTCCCTGTCCGGGCAGTTCATCAAAAGAAAGTTCCTGCGGATCGATTCCGTATAAATCCACTAATCGTTTACCCAGTTCATTCAGACGGAATAGCTGGACCTGCATTTTCCCCACTTTTGCTGCCATAAAATCCAGGTTTTTGTTCAAATGTGCCTGGATTTTATGATTTCTTTTACGTTCAGAATTATGCAAAATATCGAGCAGCACCGGATGATCAATTTTATCTGCAACCTCGCCGGCGAAACGATTCAATACGATAGCCAGAAGTATTACTATTAGCAGCATTAACAGCAACCCTGCCAGCAAATGGGAGCGCATCAGGGTTAGTGATTTTGCCTGCCCGAACCGGTCAGAAATAAGAATAATATTCATCTATTTTTCCTTGGATTAATCAGCTATGTCGATTCATGATGTAAGAAACTACTTAACCATTCTTGGCAACCTGCCTGATTATGAACCTGTGTTCAATCAGGCAAAACGGTTAATTGAGGCACAAAAGGCGCTTTTGAAAATCGTTCCACCCTCTGTTGGAAGTCGCTGCGCAGTGGGAAAATATGCTGATGGCGTGCTTCTGATCTACGCAGATAATGGAATGATTGCCAGCAGATTACGTCATATGGCGCCTGCCATTTCGCAGCATCTACATAAAGATAATCTTGTAACCAAAGAAATAAAAATAGCAGTACAACCGAATTTCTCCAGTACCCATTTATCCGGCCCGCCCAAACGTAAGCATCAACTCAATCAGCCAGCGATCGATCATCTGAATGCCCTGATCGCCACCCTGCCAACCACATCATTGCTTAGGCAGGCGCTGGTGACGTTTTTGGATAACACCAGATAGATAACAAGTTATCAAAAAATTATACTTATATCGTACAGCAAACAACCTGCCAGCTAATTATTTTCCATGCTGGAGAGAAAGCGATTGGCTTCATTGATGGAATTTTCCATTGAAGCAATCAAGGTTGAAACATCAGAATGTAAATTGCCCAGCTCACTTTTTAGAGAAGTAATCGCTTGTGCATTGAGATTATGTTTCAGGTACATCACCTGATCGTTGAATACTGACAGCACCGGCTGGATTCTTGCTTCTGCATTTTTCATGGCGGTAATCAGCTGCCGGTAATGCGCACGTGTTGTAACCAGTTTATCCTGGCTTTGCTGCTTCATGGATGGGTTGGTGTATTGCGTAATCTCCACCTCCCACTCTTTAAACAAAGCGCTGGAGACGCTTTCAATATCGGCAATACGTTCTTTCACCTCGTTTGCCTTATCAACACTGGCTTCATATTCGCTATTCAGTTTTTTGTAAACCTTCTCAAGATCACCGCCTTCAAAACGCGTCACGACCGTAAACTGTTCCAACGCAGATTTAAATTGCTGCTTGGTCTCCTCTTGGGTGTCGCGCGCCTTTTCAACCCGATACACCAGCACATCCCGCTTGGGGATTCCAATTTTTTCAAGTCCATCGTAGTACATACTGGAACACGCTGTCAGCAGCACAACCAGCAAAAACAAAAATAACCGCACCAATTTTCTCATGATCACCATATCTCCTCTTGGATTCGTTTTTTCTTTAAAGAGTGTTTCTAAAGGCAATATTTCAGGAAAAGAAATGCCCGTGACAATGACTGCCTCTACTTAAAAAGCCTCAACGCAAAACACCACGGCGCAACAATTGCCACATTACCTTGTAACCCCACAACATCGGATGGCGCCTGAGCATCGGGGTAATTTCGACTTTTACTCCGGTATGTCGCTCAATTTTCCAGGCTGCATAATCCAGGCAATCACGAAAGGTCAATGTTGCTTTACTCAGGCGCAATATTGACAATACCCTGCCTTGCCAGCGTCGCAACCGCCAGCCGAACCTTGCCTTGAATTGTTGTGCTGGTGATGTTTCAACCATGTATCGATTGCTGGCGTTCAACACCAGCAATGGATTCAACGCAGGCAATGCCGCAATGGTCAAACACTGATAGGCCGGCAAATTAATTTCCACCAGCAAACTGGAGCGCGACCGACGCTCGGCACGCAATTCTGCCGCGTAAGTCAATTGCAACCCCGAAGCCCATATCTGCTCAACAGTCACTTCGCCAGCCGGAAGCGTTGGCAGCGTTGTTTTGAGAAACTTGATAATCGCTTGTGCCTGCGCAAACCTGATGCGTTGCACAATGCGCTCGTTGCAGCCATAAAGCAGCTCAAACGGCTGAGCAAAACGCGCCCAGATGTAGGGATGGAACCAATTACTTGCCCCTTTCTCAAAATGAAGCGTTGAAATGACTGCGTATTTGGCGCGCAATGTGCCGCCATTGGAGGTGGATACTTCCAGATAGAACACATTCGGTGCCAACCAGGCATTCAAATAACGTAACATCTTCTCGTGATAAGCATGGCGATAGTCATCAACCAACACATAAAAATCAATGACACTCCCATCCAGCGTTGATCCATGCAGACTGGAACCATAAAGAAGAATTGCTTCGAGCGCTGAACCGAATCGCTGCTGCAACTGATCGGTCAGCGGCAGCAATTTCGTTGGTATCGCTTGTATCGGCTGCCGGGATACCGCAGCGACGAGTGATTCTGGTGGCGAGGAAAGGCTGGTTTTACCTCGCATGCTTACAGCACACGAAAATGCAGCGGACCATCCTCATAGATCCGTAACGGCCCATGCTGACTGGAAGCCCGGTAAACTTCACCATCGACGATATAGTCGTCATCCAGCAACAACTCAAGCCGGGAAACATTATGACTGGCATAACCGTCTTCCTGCCGTAAGTGGTGGCCGCGCCCGGCAATCAACGGCCATATCCGAATCCAAAATTTTCTGCTGCATTGCGCAACAAATGTAGCATGAAGCGCGGAGGATTCTTTCCCCCAATACGGGCGTATTCCCAACAACAAACGATCAAGCGCGCTTACCAGGGCAAACAAATAAACCTTTTCCTGAAGATCGCCTGTTCCATTATTTTCCGTTATGCGTACAGGCGCCCACTGCGTTTGCGGACGCCCCAGGAATGTACCAAGAATTGAACGCAAGACAATCATGATGGTAAATAGATTGCCGGTCATTCCAAGCTGTTTGACGCTGCTTTGCGAAAACTTGACGCCACGCGCAATCATGCCAAGACCAAACAGCATTCCATAGACATTCTTTATGCCGGTTTGCTCGATGCGCAATACGGGTTTCTTGATAATTTCCCGCTCATCCATCTGCTGTAATTTTTGACTGATCTTTCGCAATACTGCCTCCGGCTTGCCACGTACACCCAGATCCAGTGAAATCATGTTTGTTGTTCCTGCCGGCACAATGGTCAGAATCGGCCATCGTGCCAGTGGTAATTGCGCGAACAGACAGTTGATGATGCCCTGCAGTGTGCCATCTCCACCAACTACGATCAGCCATGTTATATTTTTCGCCAGCAGCTCACGAACCGCATGGTCAAATTCATTCGGATTGGTGGCTTGCAGCTGTGCAACCTCCGGCATGCTTGCAAGCGCCTTGCGAATCAGCATATTGCGCTTGCGAAACTGCCCACCCAGCGGATTAAAGATCAAACCGGTTGTTATCATGAGTTTCCAGATGTGCCATTAAAAAGATTCGGATCAGTTTTATCATAGCGGCGCGCCAGAGGTACACGGGTAAACACCCTGACCGCAAGCTGATCACGGTTCTGGACGGGATCAATTGGCTCCATCCAGGAATGCAGCATACCCGCCCGGGTATGCTCGCGCCAGGCCATCACCAGCCTAACAACCAGTATCAACGTGGATAATAGATGCCAGCATATCACCAGCAATAGCCCGATATCTGGCCTGCCCGCCAGCCAGCCGGTAGTCAGCATCAGCAAGTTAGGGTTACGTCTGGCCGTAATCAAGCGGTTGAACGAATCTGCTTTGCGCCAGATAAACAGATCAAACGGCGCCAACCAGAGCTGAAAGGCGCCTTCACAAAGCCGCCCGCCAACATAACCAAGAAACATCAGCCAGATAAGCAACTCAAATTCCGCCAACGGAGTCACCGTGGACATCACTCCCGCACCCCATGCCCAATACCATAGCGGCGGGTGAACAATGTCCAGACCATGATCCAGTATGTCTCCCGCTTTGCTGGAAGTCAGCGTGACGCGTGCCAGCTTTCCGTCAACCGTATCCAGAAAGGTCATCAGCCATCCCAGTAACAGACCCAGACCAAACTCACCTTCCCAGAATGCCCATCCAGCCAGGATTGCAAATACAAGACTCAGTATGGTTACATGATTAGGTTGCAGGCCAAGGCGCACGCACAAAGAGGTTACCAGGGAAGCCGGCAGCGGCCACAGCCATTTAGTGACAAGATCAGTCACCCCCTTATATGAAGCTGCAAATAATTCCCGCTCCAGCGCCACACGATTTGCCTCACTCACTGGAAAAACATACGGAAAGTCCTTCTTTTTCAGAGTTTGCTGCATCCCGATTTGAATATCTGCCAGTTTTTTTTTTGCCAGCGCATCAGGTACGGGCGCCTCTCCCTCCAATACTGTCTGCATCATATTTGCCATGCTTGCCAGGCCGAGGATCGCGACAGGATGGCCATCATCCGTCACCAGCGCCGTTAGCGTATCGAAAGACAGCAAAGCACCCAGCACTCTTCCGTCATATAAATAATTTGCATTTATCAGCAAAACACGGGCAGTTTCAGGCAGAGCAGACAGATTTTCGACTATTCTAAACGCCGATCCGGTTTCTGCCAGCATGCGTTGCAAGCGCTCCCGGCCACTGAGCCCCCAGAGCCTGACTGCGCCATCACCGACCAGATTGATTAAAAGTTTTTCTGTCATTCTGAAACCGCCTGTAAAGTTAAAATTAATTTCTCCATCAGGCAACACGCCGTAGCCAGTATCCTGCCACAGCAATCAATAACAACCCTGGAGACAATGAAGTGATGATCGGATTAATCCGTAATGTCAGTCCCACATTGGCAACAATTTGATCCAGAAGATACACCCCTATTCCAACGAAAGAAGCAAGCACCAGTTTTCTGCTCAAACCTTCCCGTACCGAACCAAACACAAAAGGAATGGCTATCAGCACCATGGCGGTCGTCATGACCACCGCTCCCGCCTTGCGCCACAACGCCAGCAAATAGGCATCCGCCTGCTGACCGGTTGCCTGCAAAAATTCAGTATGGCGCATCAATTCAAGCGGAGTGAGACTCTCAGGAGATTTTGTCAGGGTCGCAATATCTTCCGGCCCCAGAAACGAGCGCCAGTTTACAGTGTCAGCATGGACTAAAGTAATTTTGTCGGGTGTAAAAGTGCGTATGGTCACTTCATAAAGCTTCCATAAACCATCATCGGCAATATCGATATACTGCGCCTGCACATGTGCTGTCATCGTGCCTTGCTTATTAAAATGAATGATTTCGATCTCCATACCTTGATTCTGATTCAGCATTTCCCCGATGCGCAAAATATTCTGTTCATTGCGTGTCCAGATACCAAGACCACGCCCCAGCTCCGCGCTCTGTTCCAATGCAGTCGCGCGCAGCACGATGGCTTTTTGCTGCAGTTGCGGCGCGACAAGATATTCCATCCCGGTAACCAAGCCGGTCAATAATAATCCAACCCCAACCGCTGGCAAGCTGATCGCGAGAGCAGACAGTCCCGCCGCGCGCAAAGCGACCAGTTCCAGATTAACGGCCAGCACGCCCAGTGCGCCAACCGTCCCCAGCAGAGCGATGAATGGCGCGAGCTGAATAAATCTGCGCGGTACCAGCATCAGCATGTATAAAAAGGCATCCCTGGTGCCGTAGGTTCCTCTGCCAACATCATCCAACTGATCAATCAGGTCAAAAAAACTGAACAGCGGCAGCAGAATAACGGCAGCTATCACCATGCCAATAAAGACTTCCCAGGCGATATAACGCGTAATGATTTTCAACTTTTTCTCGCCAGCAGTGGCACTTTAACATTCCACAAACGCAACATAACGGCCGCGAAGAAAATGCCATACAGCCACCAAATACCGGGCATGGCGGCAACAACGCCCTGCTCTACCCAGGTTTTTGCCAGTCCGCTCAGATTGTAGTAGAGGGCAAATACCAATGCTGCAGTGATAAAGGTTTTATCATTCTTCCCCTTACGTGGCGCTGCTCTTGTAAAGGAAATTGCCATCAGCGCAAGCAGGACGGTCGCCACCGGACGAGAAAGCCGCCACTGCAGTTCGGCAATTTCGCGTGGCTGATCGCTATCCCATAACGCATAAGTCGATGCCGCTTTGCGCCGGGACTCCATTGCCCGCTCATCTTCATTAAAATAAGTCAGTTTTTCAAAACTGATCATCGTATCCTTGACCACAGGCTGTGTCAGACGATAAACCTGGCCATCGAACAGCTCGATACGGGCAGGTTGTTCGGAGGATATTTCATGCTGATAGCCTTCGGCTGCGATAATAATTTCACTTTTTCCGGCTGTTTTAACATAGTGAAAAATGTCTTCGAGACGATTCCCATTCTTGTCCCTGCCGCGAACAAATACTACCCGGCCACTTTTTCCACTACCATAAAACCGCCCCGGCTGAAATCGATCCGCATTCAATTCTGCCTCGGCCTGGGCATCCATAATATAGCTCTCGGCATAAGCCCAGGGGCGCGCATAAACAGACAGCCAACCACTGAGTACAGCCACCGGCAACGCAACCCAGAAAACGGTAAGAATGATGCGATTATCGCTATACCCGGCTGAACGCAGTACGTTCAACTCCTGATCGCGGTTCATTCTACTCAAGCTGTAGATTACTGCTACATAAAAAGCAATGGGAATCAGCACTTCAGTCGCAATAATTGTTTTCAGTCCGACCAGTTTGAACATTGCCCCGGCACCAAGGGTTTCGGAAACAGTGCTGGTCAAGACACGTGCCACGTTGAAGCCAGTAAAAAGGCCAACCAGGATAAGGATTACCACCAGGAAAGGAAGCAATAGCTCACGCGCAATGTATTTCTCGATGATCTTCATGAGAACACTATGCTTACGGCCGGGAAGATGCTGGCGTGCGTGCAGCCAGAATGGATTCCACCAGTTGTAAGTCCTCTGCCTTGTCCACGTCAATTCCCGCCTCGGCAAAAGGCAGCATGACTGGCGCTACCCTGACCCCGGATTTTTCCGAAATGGTGCGCATCGCCTGATCGAGCGAGAGGTTTCCCAGCAGATAGGCCCACACTGCCCGCCAACCTAAAACCTGGCTGACCAGGCGCCATGGTCGTTTGCGTAGTGACTCCGCCTGCCGCCAGAATGTCACCAGATCACGGCCACCAGAATTGAAAGTAAAAAGATTGCACCCACAAAGATTTGCATCGGCCAGTCGTATGACCGTCCGTCTGTTTTGTGGGAACTGGTTCTGGATCGTTTCATGCCGGATCATGCCCACTGTTGCGTCAACATCCAATTCTCTGGATTTTAGAAGAAAATGTGTCACTATCTCCGTTGAGAGCAGTGCGTGATCAGCCGTTGTCAGAAGTATGCGCCGCTCTCCAACCACCCGGGCCATACCGGCGGCTGCACTCAGACTCGGCGAATCCTTGTTTTCTATCCAGCCAACCTGGCCGGATTCGATGCGCTGTTCAAGCTCCGGACAGTGTGCGAGCAATTCCCGGGACGGGCCACACAACAGTATCGATGACACATCCTGACAGTCAGCCAGCGCATCCAATACGCGCAGAACCATTGGTTGTCCACCAACAGGCGCAAATGCTTTGCAGGCAGTACCCGACAGACGCGTGACCGGATCCCCCCCGGTGCGATCCGCTGCCAGGACCAGCGCGGCATAGCCTTGTTCACTCACACTGCGGCCTGCCAGGCAAGATTTTTTCATATAGTCGATAACGTTTGTATTCCTTGCCGCCAATTTTATTGAGTATGGCGCGCATAGGGAGATTATCTTCCAGAATCCATGATAACTCGACCGCCTGAATCCCCCGGGCAAAAGCATTTTTACGCGGAACATCAATTACGTTGAAGGCCAGCATCATACCCAATAGGGTATCGTGAAACTGTTTGCGCACACCCATCAGCGGTACCCGCGCGGTAGTGATCGCACAGGATCTTGCTTGCCTGATCAGCTGCAACCAGCCCAGCGGCAATAGTTTTCCATTTAATTGATGCAAGATTTCATTGAAATTCGGGAGCATCACCATAAAAGCAGCGGGTACGCCATCTACCGCTGCGATTTGCACAAAACTCTCCGGAATCAACCATTTCATGATGCTGCCCAGTTCTGAAAATTCTGCTTCCGTAAGCGGAACAAATCCCCAGTTTTCCGACCAGGCATCATTAAAAATATCCCGCAACAACTCAATCTCTGCCCGGAAATTCTGACGCTGGATTGGTCTGACCTGAATCCGGTCACGATATTTATACGCCATCGCTTGCAGGACTGCTGGCGTTTCAAAATCACAATTGATCCAGTAAGCCAGCAAATCCTTGCAGGGGCGATAGCCAGCCTGTTCCAGCAAACGCCCATACCAGTCTGGTGAGTACGGCATCATGACCACTGGCGGAGAATCAAAGCCTTCTACCAGAATACCGCACTCTTGATTGATTGAGAAATTGAAGGGACCACTGACGTGTTGCACACCACGGGCAGACAACCAGTTTTCGGCAGCTTGCATCAACGCCGAACAGACTGTTTCATCATTGATGCTCTCCAGGAAACCAAAATGACCACGATCATGACCATGGCGCTGTTGATACAATATATCAATCTGCGCGCTGATCCTACCAACTGGTCTGGCATTTTGATAGGCCACCCAGCCTTGCCACTGTGCATGCTTGCAATAAGGATTGAAACGGGAGAAATGCATCCGCTGCTCCAACCGTAATGGCGGCACCCACATGGGATTGCGAGCATGGATTTGCCATGGGACATCTATAAATACGCCCATGTCCCGATACGTGGCTACCGGGCGTATCTCGATAGAGTTTCCGGGCTGCAATTTTAACGCTTGAATTGTTCGGTATAGCTCAACAGTCTTTCGACCATCTGCTGAAACTGCCGCTGCTGAGAAAGCTGCTGTTCGTTCGCAGCCTCTTGTGAAATCTCTGAATCCGATTCTGCGCGCGACCGGGTCGTGCGGGAAAAATCGTTGAACTCGTTCCAGGCGATATTGTATTCACGCAACTGATCCTGCGGCATAAAATTACGCAGTGTCGTAAATGCATCCAGCAATATTGGCAAACGCGCTTGCATAAATACCGCGAGATCATCCGGCCAGCGCGTGGCGGTCGGGTACAGCCCAGCCAACTCCTCCTGGAAAGCCGTATCAAAATAATCCACTGCATCTGCCCGACGACGACGATTGATATAATCTACAATCAATCCTATCACCACGACGAACCCCAGCAAGATAAATGGCCAAAATGGCACCACCTCGATATAAAGCCACATCTGCTTAAAAATATTATCCAAAATCTTTTATCCTTTCTGCCAAATAGCAAAATAAGTGATACATAATGAAAAAAATTGACTGCAACACTATCATGAAGCCGATTTGATATTGCCACAGCTCTGCATTGGTAGCAATGCTACCGCCAACCAACGGATCATTTTCTGGAGAAAAGTACAGTATGAACAAAAAACCGTCAACCGTCCTGATTACCGGTGCCAACCGTGGGATTGGACTGGAATTCGCTACACAATACGCTGCGGATAACTGGCGCATTATTGCATGCTGCCGACAACCTGATCGAGCTGAATCACTTCAGGCGCTAAAAAATATCCATGGTGACCGACTGCTTATTTACAAGCTCGACGTATCTGATTTTATGGCTGTCGATCAGCTGGCAGGAACGCTCTGCCACGAGTCCATTGACATCATTATCAACAATGCCGGAGTATATCCCCCCACGCAGCAGGGCGAATTTGGTCACATTGATTATGACGCCTGGCTGACAACCTTGCGCATCAACACGCTGGCACCGCTGAAAATGGCGGAAGCATTCGTGACCCAACTGGAACGAAGCCAGCTGAAAATGGTTGCGATCCTCACCAGTAAAATGGGCAGCATTGCCGATAACGAACGAGGCGGTAGCTATCCCTATCGCACCAGCAAGACTGCTGTCAATATGGTTGCCAAAAGTCTCGCAATCGATCTCGCCCCACAGCATATTACGACCATTCTGCTGCATCCCGGCTGGGTACAGACACGCATGGGCGGCCCGAGTGCCTTGATCTCCACACAACAAAGCGTTGCTGGTATGCGGAATGTTTTAAACCGGACGTTACCAACCGATTCGGGCAAATTCTTTGCCTATGATGGGCAACTGATTCCCTGGTAAAACACGTGGCGCTGGCACGGAAACATATTCTCCAATAAAAAATTTGGGTCTTAGGAAACAAAGCACATATTGTGGCGTGGTAACCTCCTAATATGGTTGATAAAAATAGGTTCCGAGCTATAGTCAAATCTGGTGTACGGAGAATCAAGCGGCTAC
>JAVVEX010000024.1:0-21926 GCA_032251195.1 Nitrosomonas sp. | reverse complement strand
CAAGGGCATTTCTGAACATTCGTATATCGTTACAATCGCCGGATGATTCATCCGGCTTGGCACCCTGAATTTTTAGAAGCCTGTCCAAATTTTTCCTTTCGTGTCTTTTGATGAGAATAATCACACTGAATCTGAATGGATTGCGTTCGGCAGCAAAAAAGGGGTTTCTTGATTGGCTGCCACAGCAGAATGTTGATATTTTTTGCGTGCAGGAGCTGAAAGCCCAAGTAGGGGATTTGACTGAGACGATGCGCCTGCCAGATGGATACCACGGTTATTTTCACTGCGCCGACAAAAAAGGATACAGCGGCGTGGGGTTATATTGCCGTCGCCAGCCGGATAATATTGTTGAGGGCATTGGTATTCCTGAAATTGACATGGAAGGACGTTTTTTAAGAGCGGATTTTGCAAATCTTACCGTCATTTCACTCTATCTGCCGTCCGGCTCCAGTGGCGAACATCGTCAGGTGATGAAGTATTTTTTCATGGAGCGTTTTTTTCCAATTTTGCAGGCTTTGGCTGAAAGCGGTCGTGATGTGGTGCTATGTGGTGACTGGAATATTGCGCACCAGATAATTGACATCAAAAACTGGCGTTCCAACCAGAAAAACTCAGGGTTTTTGCCGGAAGAGCGCGCCTGGTTGTCAACATTATTTGATCAATTAAAGTTCGTGGATGTATTTCGAAAAATCACTCCTGAACCGGAGCAATACACTTGGTGGTCGAACCGTGGACAGGCATGGCTGAAGAATGTTGGCTGGCGCATTGATTATCAAATCGCCACGCCAGCGCTGGCCGATACCGCCATATCAGCATCCATCTACAAGGCTGAACGATTTTCCGATCACGCGCCATTGATAATCGATTACGATTATTCACCATGATATCCACTGGCTGGGGACAGGCATGGCGTGTTTACCTGCATCCCCGCGTACTCGGCATGCTGATGCTGGGTTTTTCCGCAGGGTTACCGCTGCTGCTGATACTGGGAACACTTTCCTTCTGGCTGCGCGAAGCGGGTATCGATCGCGCTACCATAGGCTATTTTAGCTGGATCGGTCTGGCTTATGGATTCAAGTGGGCATGGGCGCCGTTGGTGGACAGAATGCCGCTCCCCTTTTTATCCCGCTGGCTGGGGCGGCGGCGCGCGTGGTTGCTGTTGTCTCAATTGGTTATTGCCGCCGCCTTGATCGGCATGGCCAATACCAATCCAGTGGAACAACTATCTCACATGATTTTTTTTGCGCTGGCAGTAGCGTTTGCATCTGCAACCCAGGATATTGCACTTGATGCCTATCGCATCGAGGCAGTTGCGTTGCAGTTGCAGGGGGCGATGGCAGCCACGTATCAAGCAGGTTATCGTCTGGCGATGATCATGGCTTCGGCAGGCGCGCTATGGCTGGCGGCTGTATTTGACGCCACCCCTGGCAGCTATGATTACACTTCCTGGCAAACAGCCTATTATTTTATGGCTGCCTGTATGTTGGTCGGGGTCATGACTACGCTGGTCATTCGTGAACCGGAAGTATCGGTCAATCAGGAACTGACCGCAGAGAATGAAAGGCGCGCGCGAGAGATCGTCTCGCGCTGGCATGTTGGCGTCCGGTTCTCCAATGTATTGATTTGGCTCTATAGCGCAGTAGTCGCGCCATTCCGTGATTTTATCGTACGCTATGGTCTTCATGCCGTGCTGATTTTGTCACTGATTGCGGTGTACCGGATATCGGACGTTGTGATGGGTGTCATGAGCAATCCTTTTTATGTGGACATGGGCTACAGCAAGGATGAGGTCGCGACGGTCTCCAAGGTTTATGGCGTGATTATGACGATATTTGGCGCCGTTATTGGGGGTGTGCTGACGGCGAAGATCGGCGTGAATCGCACTCTTTTTCTTGGCGCGGTCTTGTCGGCGGCAACCAACCTGCTGTTTGTGTGGCTGGCTGGCAGGGGGCATGATGTAAGCGGGCTGGTATTGACTATTTCTGCCGATAATCTCTCGGCAGGAATTGCATCATCAGCATTCGTTGCCTATCTTTCCGGATTGACGCACACCGCTTATTCCGCGACACAATATGCCATGTTCAGCTCGGTGATGCTGCTCTTGCCAAAATTCATTGCCGGATTCAGCGGCGAATTTGTCGATGCTTACGGTTATGCCACGTTTTTTACTGGCACGGCCTTATTGGGTGTGCCAGTATTGTTTCTGGTCTGGAAGGTAGGGCAGCTGGATTTTGCTGCTGGCAAACATAAAAGTGATTCGCCTGAAAAAATCAGGCAAACAACTTCCAGTTGAGATATTCTCCCGCACCCAGTGGTACCAGCTGGCTGTCTGCAAACTGAAACTGTGCGGGAATTTGCCAGGGTTGTCTGACCAGCGTAATACGATCCCGATTGCGTGGCAGATGGTAAAAATCCGCGCCATGAAAACTGGCAAAGGCTTCGAGCCGATCCAGCCTTCCAGCCTGCTCAAAGGCTGCTGCGTAAAACTCAATTGCCGCGTGGGCGCTGTAAATACCGGCGCAACCACAGGCTGCTTCCTTGCGATTAATTGGATGCGGGGCGCTATCCGTTCCCAAAAAAAATCTGGGATGACCGCTGGTGGCGGCTTCAAGCAATGCCTGGCGATGACTTTCCCGCTTCAATATGGGCAAACAATAATGGTGCGGATGCAATCCCCCTGAAAACAAAGCGTTGCGGTTTAGTAGTAAATGGTGCGGGGTAATGGTGGCGGCAATCTGTTCGGATGATTCCTGCACGAATTCAACGGCATTCCGTGTGGTTATGTGTTCAAACACGGTGCGTAACCTGGGGAAATGCTGTATGAGCGGTAGCAATATACGATCAATAAAAATTTTTTCCCGATCGAAGATATCAACCGCTGGCTCAACCACTTCTCCGTGCACGAGTAATGGCATATCGAGTGCTTCCATCCTTGCCAGCGTGGCATGGCAGCGGGTAATGTCGGTTACGCCGGCATCGGAGTGCGTAGTGGCGCCAGCTGGATATAGTTTGACGGCGTGGATGAAACCACTGTTTTTGGCTTTGGTGATTTCGTCAGGCGACGTTGCGTCTGTCAGGTAAAGCGTCATAAGCGGCTCAAAACCTGACCCGGCCGGTAACGCTGAAAGTATGCGTTTGCGGTAAGCGGCCGCCTGCTCGGTATTGACTACCGGAGGATTCAGATTGGGCATGATGATTGCCCGTGCAAAACATCTTGCAGTATCGGGCAATACCGAGCGCATTGCATTGACATCGCGTAGATGCAGATGCCAATCGTCAGGGCGCGTCAATGTAAGCATCTGCTGCGTTATATGATTAGGGGAGCGGGATTGGGTATTCATGATGCGGTATTTTGTTTTTGAAGTGCGAATGCATATATTTTCTTACGGTTCTCACCCGTAATTTCTGCTGTTAACTGCACTGCTTGTTTCAAAGGTAGGTTTTTTTGCAGAATAGCGAGTGTTTGCGCGGTTTGTGGACTTAATGGTTCAGTCTGCGAGGGGGGGGCGATGGCTGTCAGCAGCAGTACGAATTCTCCACGTAACCGGTTGGAATCAGCTTGCAGCCATTCTGTCGCATTGCCCAGCGCACAAGCATGAATCGTCTCGAAAACCTTGGTAAGTTCGCGTGCAAAGATGATCTCACGTTCCGCACCAAAAATATGAACCATGTCTGCTACCGTTTCAAGTACGCGGTGTGGTGCTTCATAAAAAACCAGAATGCAAGTATATAGTGAATCGAGTACCGCCAGTTTTCGCTGACGCTCTGCGGATTTTACCGGCAAGAATCCATAAAAGAAGAAATGAGGTGCCAGCAGACCAGATGCTGATAGCGCGCTGATTGCCGCATTTGCACCGGGTATCGGCACGACGCTGAATCCCTGTTCACGGACGTTTCGTACCAATTTTGCACCAGGATCGGATATTGCGGGTGTGCCGGCATCGGTAATCAGTGCAACAGACTCATTATTCATCAGGAACTGGATAATTTTTTCGGCGGCGTAACTTTCATTATGTTGATGGACTGGTATCGTGCGGGTAGCAATGCCATGGCGGGAAAGTAATTTCTGCGCAATCTGGATATGTTCAGCAGCAATTACTTTCACCTGGGACAATACTTCAAGTGCGCGTAAGGTAATATCGCTTAAGTTACCAATCGGTGTGGCTACAACATATAATATCCCTTTGATTTCTTTCTGCACAATTAGTAATCCGCCATGAAAAATTTATTGCAATGTTATCTGGTGTGGGTAATTTTATTGAATGGGTTTATGCCTGCTTTTGCCAACCAGCCCGATGAAAAATTTTTGTCAAATGTTGTCCTGTTAAATCATGCGAGGCATATCGCGCTGCTGCTGCCGCTTGAGTCTTCCTCGCTGGAACAAGCCGCGCTCGCAGTACAGAAAGGGTTTGTGAACGCTGCAAAACTCTCGCCAGAGTTCACTTTGGAAATAATTCCCTATCCAACTGACGGTAATGCGGCAAGCGTGCTGTCAGCCTATCAACAAGCTGTCAATAATGGTGCCGAAATGGTCATCGGTCCGCTTGCACGTAACGGTGTCGATGCATTGGCGTCGAGCCAACTGGTTTCTTTGCCGACATTGGCTCTGAATTATACGACGGGCAGGATGACCGATTCATCTGCGCAACTCTTCTTTTTTGGTTTGAGTGTCGAAGCAGAAGCACAGGACGTCGCACGGATGGCAGCGGTCAGCGGTCGGCATCATGCTGTCATTCTCGCAGATCGCCGCAAATTATCAAAACGGCTGAAAACGGCTTTTGCTGATGCCTGGCTGGAAATTGATCCGGATTTTTCGGCGGAAGACATGGAAATTAGCGCTCGCAAAGAACTTTCCATGCTTTCCGGGCACAGCCATAATAAAGATAATATTATTTTCCTTGCGCTCAACTCTTTTAATAGCCAGGCTGTGCGGCCATTTATCCATAAAAGCGTACCAGTCTATGCTACTTCCATTATATTTAACAGCAAGGATTCGATGTATTTTCAGGAGCTCGAAGCGGTGCGTTTTATGGATATGCCATGGTTGGTGCAGCCTGAACTGGCCTCGATCAGACAATATTATTCACCTGATATGCCGACCAATATTAGCTTGCAGCGATTTTATGCGTTGGGAATCGATGCATTTCGATTGACTTTGAGTATGTTTCAACAGTACTCACCAGGAACAATCATGCTGGATGGTGTTAGTGGATTTATTCTCCTTGATGTGCATGGTCATTTCAATCGCAGGCCCATACCGGCAATATTCAGGCAGGGTGAAGCCGTTCCAGATCATTGAGACAGTCCGGACATGATGCTTAAAGGGCGCGACGCTGAAAAGCAGGCGGAACTTTTTCTGAGTCAGCATGCGTTAAGGTTGATAGTGAGGAATTATCGTTGTCGCTTTGGAGAAATTGACTTGATCATGCAGGATGGCAACACGCTGGTATTTATCGAAGTCAGAATGCGTAACAGTGATCGTTATGGTGGTGCCGCCGCCAGTATTACAGTCACCAAACAAGCAAAGATTATCCAGACCGCAAAACACTATATTTCCCGGCAGGATTACGATATGCCTTGTCGTTTCGACGCCATTCTGATTTCCGGAAACCGAGAAATAGAATGGATACAGAATGCGTTTGGAGAAGTATGATTTAAGGGTACCTCTAAAAATCCATCTCACCTTGACCAAACCTTTTTCGGGTATCAGATTCGAATCATGCCAGATGTAACTCCGCTTGTTTTGCATGTCATCCACCATCTTAGTACAGGAGGGCTGGAAAATGGGCTGGTCAATATTATCAACAAAATGCCTGAATCCGCATATCGTCATGCAATTGTTTGTGTGGAAGATTACTCGGACTTTCGTCATCGCATCCAGCGTCAGAATGTTGATGTGATTGCCTTGCATCGTTCACAAATCGGTGTCTGGAAAATGCAGCGTGAACTCTACGCATTATGCCGTCGCTTGCGCCCATCGATTATTCATACCCGCAATCAATCCGGGCTGGATGCGCTGCTGCCGGCATGGCTCGCGCGCGTGCCCCACCGGATTCATGGTGAACACGGCTGGGATGTTGACAATATAGATGGCAAGAAATACAAGCCTGCGTTGCTGCGGCGACTGCACGCTCCCTTGGTTAATCGCTATGTTACGGTGTCCAAGCATCTTGCGAATTATCTGGCGACGCGGGTTGGGATCGATACCAGCAGGATTACCCAGATTTATAATGGCGTGGACACAGAAAAATTTTATCCGGCAAAAAACAGAACATCTGATCTCCTTCCCCGCAGTTTCCAGGGATCTGATCTGGTGATAATTGGTACGGTAGGCCGTGTTCAGGCAGTCAAGGATCAAGCAGCATTACTCAAGACATTTGCTGTATTGCGCACAAAACATCCTGATCTGTACGCCAATTCAAGATTGGTGGTAGTCGGTGATGGCCCATTGCTGGCGGATCTGCGTCAGCTTGCCAAGAACCTTCTGATTTCGGATCTAACCTGGTTTGCAGGCGCCCAGGAAAATATTCCAGACTGGTTGCGGTTGATGGATATATTCGTATTGCCTTCCTTGAATGAAGGTATTTCCAATACATTACTTGAGGCGATGGCAAGCGGTATTCCGGTTGTCGCTACTCGTGTCGGCGGCAATCCCGAACTGGTAGAGGTCGGGCGAAACGGAGATCTTTTTGCTTGCGGCGATCAGTCCGCCTTGCTGGAGATATTGATTCGATATATACAGGATCGGCAATTACGCTCGGTATATGGAGAGGAATCACGCAAAATTGTATTGCAGCGGTTCAGCCTATCAGGGATGATAGAACGATATCAGCAGATTTATGACCAGTTTTGCCAAAAAAACTGACGCGGTATTTACTCTTTTAACCTGATATTGATCTTCCCATCAGCAACCTGAATCCCTTCGACGCCCGCAGCAAAAGACTGCCAGAATCCTGGATCAATACCAAATTCACCGACCAGATCAATATTTTTTAGGCCACCCAGCCAGGCATTGGGAATGGGTATCCCCATAATACTGACCCCCTTGAGGATGATAACGGGTTTTTGATTCTGGTAAGCCATGCCAATACCAGCGTTGACACGCAAAGTCTTTCCACCAAGTACAGGAAAATCGTCTTCAAGTGGGACGAGCAGCTTGGCGCTAACCAGATCATCCGCTAAATCGATTGCCAGTTTCTGTGCAAGGTCCGTATTCCTGGCAAGTAGCGCATTCAGCTCGCGTTCGGTGAAACTGATCTCGTGCCGGGCATTTTTTTCTGAATATTGTTCAGGTTTCAGAAAACCGCTGCCATCAACTTCATCACCGTTTTTGCTGTCGGGCCGGGGTGTCGGCGTATTGAGATCAAAACCAAGTACCTTCAGTTTGGTTGCCAGTGTCTTCTCTTCTTTCGCATTTAAGGCCACAGGCTTGAAAGCTGGGCTGAAGTAGTAAGTTTTCAGTAACCAGTAAGTTCCCGCCATGGTTACTGCAATAGTAAGCAAAACAATCAGCAGTAGTTGTGTCCAGTGCATGGCAGACGTTTTGTCAGGGTTGTTGGCAGAGTCCATTAGTCACTCAGTACCATTTTTCACGATATAGCGCAAAAAACAAACTACCCGGCAAGCAGAATGATTGTTCATCTGCTTGCCGGGCAATGGAGGAATATCAAATTTGTTTTAAATCAGTGCAGCGTAACAGCAGCCGGCTCCTCGCAGGCCAGGTCGGCGCAGTATGTTTTGTGGATACCATCCAGGAATTTCCAGAGCGCATCGCAGGCTCTTTGCGTGGCAGCCAAAACCTCGGCCTGTTTTTCAGGCGTATCGGCGAATTTTTCAATAATGGCCCATTCCGCTTGTGAGTGGTAAATATCAGCTGTTTGATGGACTGAAAAGAACTCATAATCCTGTGGGTTGTCCATGCCATAGAATCTGGCTAGTCCGTCAATTTTGACAGCGGCAATATCGGGCACCTGGGATTCAAAAGCATGTAGCGCGGCAAGTCCTGCATAGAAAGGTTGATTCAGGCAGATATCACGAAAAGTGGATACCAGATTCTGTGTTTCTGGTAAGGCTTGGGCTGTTGCCAGGCTTTCGTCATTTGCGCCGAGCGCAAACGCAAATGCTTTCCAGAGTGCCGGATGATTTTTTTCGCCATGCTCCTCGTCAACCAGGTTTTTTAAGACTTCCTGACGAACGCTGATATCACCGCTATTGTGGATATCATGGAAATGAGGCGTATTGAAATGAACCGCGCTGAGGTACGTTGGTTCGGCAAGAACATTGTAAAAATATTGCTCGGCATAATGGCGTAATTGTTCGCGCGTAAGCTTGCCTTCAGTCCAGGCGATATAAAATGGATGTTGCAGCAGATGCTTGCTTTTGATAATTGAACCTACTTGGTGCTTGAACAGGTCGTTTGCAGCCATGATGACTCCCATTAGAGTTGAGTAACAGAATTTGCGCTAATATCATCGCTAATCTATCAGTCTAAGTCAAATTGATTCTGATTTTTTAGGGTACAAATATAAACTACGCCAGCCTTTTTCTGATGCATAAAGAGAAAGCGTAATCGAAAGTAGGGCGCCGCCGGGAGCAAAACCGGAATACGGGTTGATTGATGATGCTGAATTCAAGCTGACGATTTTTGCCGCGCAGCTATCGTATGGTGATGACGAAAGGGTGTCTCTGAAAGATTTGCAGAGTATGGTTGCAATGGTGCGTTTTTTGAGAGGGATACCAGTGTGTGCGGTATGATACGACTATCCACGATGAGGACAGACAGCGCGGGTCAAAAGCGCGCTTGCTGTTAGCGGTTGAAACGCATGGTGCTGGCGTGATGGAGATGGACTTGCTCGATGGCTGCGCATGAAATTTGGAAGACCTGTTTTTAGAAGCGGTTTTAACCTGAAATCATCGTATGCACTTTGCCCAAAAGCGCGCGGCGGTTCAGGAATGCAGGCGTATCGGTGCTGTGGCAGTTATTTGATGGTTACATTTTTAGAATTAGGTAAAGAGGTGTTATGAATTTTCCTTTGGTGTTGCTGGTATTGCTTGTGGTAACAGGTGGAATTTGGGCGCTGGATCGTTTCTGGTTGAGACACAGGCGTTCTCCTGAAGATCGTGAACCGTGGTGGATCGAGTATCCCGTCAGCTTTTTTCCAGTGATTCTGATCGTTTTCTGCCTGCGATCATTTCTGGTTGAGCCTTTCAAAATACCTTCCGGATCAATGATTCCGACTTTATTGGTGGGAGACTTTATTCTGGTTAATAAATTTACCTATGGCATCAGGCTGCCTGTTATTAACCATAAAATTGTTGATTTGAATGAACCGGTGCGTGGTGATGTGCTGGTGTTCCGGTTCCCGGAAGATCCTTCCATCGATTACATCAAGCGTATTGTTGGCGTGCCGGGTGATAAAATCGAGTATCGCAATAAGCAGCTAAGCGTCAACGGAGTACCTGTCCGGCAGGAACTCGATGGTGATTACAAATATGTTGAGTCTGGACTGGCGTATATCTATACGCAGCAGTTCACGGAAAAAACAGATGATCGAAAATACAATATCCTGATAAACCAGGAAATGCCATCGATACAATTATCAGCCATCCATTACTTTCCACAGCGGGAAAATTGTCAGTTTGATCACGCCGGCTTTGTCTGTGAAGTACCGGTAGGAAATTATTTTACCTTGGGAGATAACCGTGATGGCAGCAGTGACAGCCGTTACTGGGGATTTGTACCGGAGAGCAACATCATCGGTAAAGCTTTCCTCATCTGGTGGAATTTCAGTGATCTCAGCAGAATAGGCACGTCGATTTAAGAAATGTTAACCAGTCAGGAGGCAGGATGATGCGCCAGAATATCCCTCAACTTAAAAACAGACAGCATGGACTGACGTTATCAGGATTGCTGTTATGGTCGATAGTGATTGTCATGGTCACGATTTTAGGGATGCGGCTGATCCCGGCATATATCGAATATGCGGCGATCAAGCGGGCGTTGGTTGCCACCGTCAGCGATCCTGCTCTGGCGCAGGGCACTGCCAGCGCGCTGCGCCAGGGGTTTAACAAACGTGCGAGCATAGATGACATCAAATCTGTTACGGGGAAAGATATTATTATCGAGAAACAAAACAACCAGGTGATTATGCGTGCCAGTTATGTGGTCAAAAAACCCTTGTTTGCCAATATTTCCATATTGATTGATTTTGAGGCATCCAGTCATTGACCGGAATGCGCAAATTGTCGGCTCGGAGCATGGATGCCATTCTGCAGACACCACCTCACCTGATGTTTTTTGACAGAATCGGCTACACTTTCAAACAGCCTGATTTATTCCGGGAAGCGCTGACGCATCGCAGTTTTGGGCTTCCCCATAACGAGCGGCTTGAGTTCCTTGGCGACAGTTTGTTGAATTGTGCTGTCTCTGCATTGTTGTTCAAACGTTTCCCTCAATTACCGGAAGGCGATCTGACCAGAACACGGGCCAACTTTGTCAACCAGGATGCCTTGTATTCATTGGCATCTGGCGTGGGATTGGGTGAGTTGATCTTGCTGGGTGATGGTGAACGTAAAAGTGGTGGCCATCGCCGCCCATCCATTCTGGCTGACGCACTGGAAGCCATCATTGGCGCGGTTTATCTTGAAGGTGGATTTCAGGAAGTTGAACGTCTTATTGCCAGGCTGTATGGCACCCTGGTCGATGGTCTGGATATCGATGCGTCTGGCAAGGATGCCAAAACACTGTTGCAGGAGTACCTGCAGCATCGCAAAATAGGTTTGCCGCAATACAGGATGTTATCAATTGCGGGTGAAGCACACGCACAAACATTTCGGGTTGAATGTGTGGTCGAGAAACTGGCCATCCTTACGCAGGGTGAGGGAACCAGTCGTCGACGCGCTGAACAGGAAGCCGCGCAGCAAGCTTATGAGACGGTAACCAGCAACAACAGGTAGGGACTTTAGTGCGCGTCCAAAAACTTGAGGACATTTCTAAAAATCCATATTTCGTTACAATACGTCGTTATTCTCAAAAAATATCTCATTACGTATCAATCATATGCTGCGTCAGTATTTTTTGTTCCTGCCTCGTCTTGTTTAAAAACCCTGAATTTTTAGAGATGTCCTTAAAGTCTTAAACAAAGCGCGGCAGGCAATCCGCGAAGCGGATACTCGCAAATCCGCATTTTTTAGAGATGTCTTTTAGTCGTGAAATACGATTGCCCTGTCCGGCGTTCCTTATTTTGATTTCTTTAGGGTTGTTGTCATGAATGCTGCTGAGTTTAAAACCGGTTATGTCTCTATTGTAGGGCGTCCCAATGTTGGTAAATCGACCCTGTTGAATCATCTGATCCAGCAAAAAATCAGCATTACTTCCAGAAAACCGCAGACAACCCGTCATCGTATTCACGGGATTTTGACAGATGCGCAATCACAATTTATTTTTGTCGATACCCCCGGTTTTCAGACGCGTTACCGCAATGCGCTTAATCAGTCAATGAACCGGGTTGTCATGCAAGCATTGCGTGATGTGGATGTCATTGTGTTCGTCATCGAGGCGGGAAAATTTGATCGGCAGGATGAGGCTGTCCTTGAGCATTTGCCATCTGACCGGCCGGTTATGCTGGTGATCAATAAAATCGATTTATTGACAGATAAGCTGCAACTACTTCCATTTATGCAGCTAATGTCAGGCAAGTCTGATTTTTCAGAGATCATTCCGGTCAGCGCTCTGCAAAACCAATCACTATCCACGTTGATAGAAGGTATACGGAATCATTTGCCGCTTAATCCACCTTTGTTTGACAAGAATGATATTACAGATCGCAGTGAGCGTTTTCTGGCTGCCGAGCTGTTGCGTGAAAAAATTTTTCGGCAAATTGGGGAAGAAATTCCATATTCTGTTGGTGTAATTGTCGAGCAGTTTACTGTCGAAGGTAATTTGAGGCGTATTCATATCTGTGTGCTGGTGGACCGTCCCAATCAAAAGGCCATTATTATTGGTAAACAAGGTAAAAAAATGAAAGAGATGGCAACCCAGGCGCGCAAGGATATGGAAACGTTATTTGGCGGCAAGGTGTATCTGGAAGTCTGGGTCAAGGTAAAAACTGGCTGGGCGGATGATAGTAGTATGCTGAATAATTTGGGTCATGAATGATGGGCCAATAAGGCTGGTGTCAGAGAAGTAAAATATTTCAGGGGGATACAACTACTATTATGATTACGTTGGGCGTTAATATCGATCATATTGCAACCGTGCGACAGGCACGTGGCACAACTTATCCTGATCCGGTCGAAGCGGCTCTGATTGCGGAAACGGCTGGTGCAGACGCCATTACGCTGCATTTGCGTGAAGATCGCCGCCATATTCAGGATAAGGATGTCGAAATGTTGCGTGAGCGTCTGACGACCCGTATGAATCTCGAAAGTGCCGTTACTGGGGAAATGATCGATTTTGCCTGTCGTATCAAACCACATGACGTTTGTCTGGTTCCCGAACGGCGGGAGGAGCTGACGACCGAGGGTGGGCTGGATGTCGTGCGTCATTTTGTTCAGGTCAAGGCGGCTTGCGACCGGCTGGCTCAGGTGGGTGTGCGTGTTTCATTATTCATCGATGCGCAGCCACAGCAGATCGACGCGGCTGTCAAGGCGGGCGCGCCCGCAATAGAACTGCATACGGGGCGTTTTGCCGATGCCGGAAGCAGCGCTGAACAGCAGGCCGAACTGGAAGCCATCAAGGCAATGGTCAAGTATGGTCTTGAACGTGGTCTGCAAGTCAATGCCGGGCATGGACTGCACTATCAGAATACCGCACCGGTTGCTGCGCTGGCTGGCATTTCCGAGCTTAATATTGGGCATGCCATTGTTGCGCGTGCACTTTTTACAGGCTTTGCCCAGGCCGTGCGCGAAATGAAAACACTGATCTGCCAGGCAAGTATATGATCTACGGTATCGGTACCGATCTGGTCGATCCCGCCCGCATCGCCCGCTCGCTGGAGCGCCACGGCGAGGCGTTTGCCAAGCGGGTGTTGGCCGAGGCTGAATGGCCTGATTTCCTGAATCATGCCAACTCCGCAGTGCTTGTCGCCAAACGTTTTGCCGCCAAGGAAGCTTTTGCCAAGGCAGCGGGCACCGGGCTGCGTGCGCCGGTTAGTTTCGGTAATATCACGGTATTGCATGACCCACATGGAAAACCGTATTTTCAGTTCGGCGAGGCATTGATGGAATGGGTTCGTCACGAGGGTATTGTTGCCCATCATCTGTCGATCAGTGACGAATTGACCATGGCAAGCGCTTTCGTTATCTTGGAGAAATAACCATGTCGACAGGCGTGGTGATGCTTGATCTTGCAGGCACAAGTCTGTCGGAAATGGATCGGAAACGGTTGCTGCATCCGCTGACAGGTGGGGTTATTTTGTTTTCCCGCAACTATGTGTCACCCGAGCAGCTTTGCCAGTTGACTACGGAAATCCGTGCACTGCGCGAACCACCCCTGCTGATTGCAGTTGACCAGGAAGGTGGCCGGGTGCAGCGTTTTCAAACTGGATTCACGCGCCTGCCAGCCATGCGCAGATTTGGCGAGTGCTGGGACAACAATCCGCGTCAAGCGCGTCAGTTAGCCTGGCAAGCCGGTTACGTGCTGGCTGCGGAATTGAAGGCATGTGGAATCGATATCAGTTTTATGCCGGTGCTGGATCTGGATTACGGGCTGGGCTGTGTGATTGGTGATCGATCACTGCACCGTAATCCGCAGGCAGTAGCGGAACTTGCGCACGAGCTGATGCTCGGTATGCGCCATGCGGGCATGGTTGCGGTTGGCAAGCATTTTCCTGGACATGGTGCGATTGCGGCTGATACTCATGTGGAGATTGCAGTCGATACACGTGATTTTGTGGATATCGAAATGGAAGATTTGCTGCCATTTCAGCGAATGGTTCATTTTGGGTTGACCGGGATGATGGCGGCACATGTTATCTATTCTTCCGTTGATCACTACCCCGCCGGATTTTCACGCAAATGGCTGCAGGATGTTTTGCGCCACACGCTTGGTTTTGACGGTTGTCTGTTCAGTGATGATCTGAGCATGCACGCGACCAGCAGTTATGGTGATATTGTACAGCGGGCCAGACTGGCGTTGCAGGCGGGCTGCGATATGGTGCTGGTGTGTAATGATACAGTGGCGACAGGCCAGTTGCTGGATGGATTGTCATGGGAAATTTCAGCAACCGGCATAGCAAGATTGGCGCGGATGCGCGGACGCAGGGCTCATCATTCCTTGCAACCGTTACGGGAAATCCCGCAGTTTATCAATGCGGTTGATGCCATTAATAATATGCTCAACCAACAATGTTAGGATAGCAGGTATGGATAAAATTTTTGATGTGGCGGTAATTGGTGCGGGTCCGGGTGGTTATGTGGCGGCGATCCGTTGTGCGCAACTGGGGCTCGATACTGTTTGCGTGGATGATTGGAAAAATGGGCAGGGGAAACCCAGTCTTGGTGGAACCTGTCTCAATGTCGGTTGCATTCCGTCCAAGGCGTTGCTGGAATCTTCCGAGAACGTGGAACGTGCCAATCACAAGTTTGCGGAACACGGTATCAGCATCGAAGGCATTTCGGTTGATGTGCCAGTGATGATTGCTCGCAAGGATAAAATTGTTAAAGCGTTTACCGGTGGTATCGGCATGTTGTTCAAGAAGAATAAGGTCACTAGCGTGCATGGCCGTGGCATGTTGCGGAAACGTCCGCAAGATGCGGATGTGTGGGAGATCGAAGTGACAGATGGTCAAGACGTGAAAACCCTCCGGGCGAGGCACATTATCATCGCAACGGGTTCATCGCCGCGTTCACTGGAAATGGCGCCGGTGGACAATATCAATATTCTCGATAACGCCGGTGCGCTTGCGTTGCAGGCCGTACCCGAAAAGCTTGCAATCATTGGTGCTGGCGTTATCGGTCTTGAGCTGGGCAGCGTCTGGCGCAGGTTGGGTGCGGACGTTACTTTACTGGAAGCACAGCCAGATTTTCTGCCTGCGGTGGATGAACAAATTGCCGGGGAAGCTTTCAAGGTATTGACCCGTGGCAGCGGGATGAATATTCAAACCGGGGTCACTATTGAATCAGTCAAATCTCTTGAAAGCCAGGTTAAGATCGAATATCAGGATCAAACGGGTAGCAGGCAGGAACTGTCAGTGGACAAGCTGGTCGTGGCCGTTGGCCGGGTGGCAAATACTGCCGGACTGGGTGCGGACGCGGCGGGTTTGAAACTCAACGCTGACGGACGGATTGAAGTAGATGCGTTTTGTCAGACCAATCTTTCTGATGTGTATGCGGTGGGGGATGCCGTTAGAGGCCCAATGCTTGCCCACAAAGCTTCGGAAGAAGGTGTGGGCGTGGCTGAGCGGATTGTCGCGAAGCGGAACGGGGCGGCTGGTTCGGTTGGTGAACTCGATTTTGATATCATTCCTTGGGTAATTTATACCAACCCTGAAATTTCCTGGGTCGGTAAAACCGAGCAGGCACTCAAGGCGGCGGGTGTTTCTTATAAAGTCGGGAATTTTCCATTCATGGCTAATGGGCGTGCCCGCGCACTTGGAGAGACGGCTGGCCTGGTGAAGGTTCTGGCGGATGCCAGCACTGACCGGATTCTTGGGGTGCACATGATCGGCCCGTATGTCTCGGAAATGATCGCGGAGGCCGTGGTTGCAATGGCGTTTTCTGCCAGTAGTGAAGATCTGGCGCGCATTGTCCATGCACATCCATCGCTATCCGAAGTGTTGCATGAATCTGCGCTGAGTGTGGACAAGCGTGCGATTCATGTCTGACAGCAGGTAATTTTATTGCCGGAGGTGATATGGAGTCGAGAAGCAATAACTTGAATATTCTGGCCGTGCTGACGGGTGCGCCGAGGTGTTGCCGGTCGCTTGCAGGGAGTGGCCATGCGGCGCGACCGGCACCTTGCATCTCATCCTGCTGCCATCGCGCCCATACGCCTATGAGATTGCTGCTGATTTGCATACTGCTGCTGTCCCTGCCTTTAGCTGCCGCGAGTAATGATGTGCAGAGACGGATACACGAACTCGAAACCGCCTTGTCGATGCTGCAGCAGGAACGGCAGGATTTGTTTCAGCAATTCCAGATATTGCAGGAGTTCCGTCGGCACGAACTGCAGCAGGAAAGCGATATCATTACACAACAACTGAGCCGGTCAGTCACCAGGGACGGTACCGTTAATTATGATGACGTACAAAAACGCAAGCAGGAGCGCTTTGCGCGTATCAAGGAATATACAGCCCAATTGGATGAAATTCATGGGCGATATCGGGAAATCGATAGTGAACGGCAAGTCCTGATCAGGGAACTGTCCGATCTGAAGCGGAGTGAATTCTTCGACCAGGAGACAGGGCGATAATTGGTTTCAGGACATCTCTAAAAAATCATATTTGCGCCTGTCTTGCGCCCTCAGGCTGGATTGGATGGATGGCTATCGTAGTCTGACTGGTCAAATCACACGAGATACCCCTGGCAAGTAGTGCCTGCTGATAGCCTTGCCAATCAAAATGAGGACCAGGATCGGTTTTGCGTTGTGGCGCGATCGTAGTGTGTCCGGCGATATCGCGAATGGGATAAGTGGCCAGGATGCTTTTGGTTAATTCAGTCAGTTGCAAGTACTGACTGGGTGCAAATGGCTGGTTGTCGCTGCCTTCCAGTTCAATTCCGATCGAAAAATCATTGCAGCAGGCTTGCCCCTGCCAACAGGAAGCACCCGCATGCCAGGCGCGCAGCAGACACGGGACAAACTGGATAATTTCACCTGTGCGCCGGATGAAAAAGTGCGACGAGACTCGCATGGCTTTGAGGGATTGGTAATAAGCGCGCGCGTCATAATCGAGCTGGTTGGTAAATAGATCGATTACACCGTTGCCACCAAATTCTTCCGGTGGAAGGCTTATATGGTGAATGACCAGCAGGCTGATATCGGTATTTTCAGGGCGTGCGTCACAGTTGGGGGAGGGTATCTGATTGCTGTCATCCAGTAAACCCGCCACGTTAATTTGCATATTTGCTGGCAGTATTATTTTTAGGCGATGTCTACATTAGCAGCTAAAAATCAGCGCTATCCGTAAGCATTCGAAAATTAATGGTCATCATGATCTCTACAGGCTGAAGAGAAGCATTGACTGTGTTCAGAGAAGACTGGCACAAGAAACGGTGAAGTTACAGTGCAGTAGTGGCACAAACATAACCAACCTGAACATCGCGGAACATGGACTTCCGCATTAGCGATGAAGGTGCGATAAAATGTTCGGGCCAGAGCAGTGGCGGAGAGAGAGGGATTCGAACCCTCGATAAGCTTTTGAGCCTATACTCCCTTAGCAGGGGAGCGCCTTCGACCACTCGGCCATCTCTCCGATAAAAATACTATGCAACACCCAACTGATATACGGGCTGCAATGTTAGCACAATTCCAGCGTCTGGATTAGCTCTCCTGATCCAGATCAAACGCTTTATGCAACACGCGCACCGCCAATTCCATATATTTTTCATCCACTACTACCGAAACCTTGATTTCAGACGTCGCGATCATCTGAATATTGATACCTTCTTCTGCCAGTACACGAAACATATTGCTTGCGATACCCGCATGCGACCGCATGCCTACGCCTATTACGGAAACTTTTGCAATCTGGTTGCCGCCGATCACGTCGCGGGCACCAATGTGTGGAAGTATCTGCTCTTTCAGAATACCCATGGTTCTGGTGTATTCGTTGCGGTTAACCGTGAACGAAAAATCAGTGGTGCTGTCATGTCCCACGTTCTGAATAATCATATCCACGTCGATATTGGCATCCGCAACCGGTCCCAGTATCTGGTAGGCAATACCGGGATGATCTGGCACACCCACAATCGTGATTTTTGATTCATCCCGGTTGAATGCAATACCGGAAATAATGGGTTGTTCCATTTCCTTGTTTTCCTCAAAGGTAATCAATGTTCCTTCGCCATGTTCCTCGAAACTGGAAAGAACTCTTAGTCTGACCTTGTATTTTCCAGCGAACTCCACTGAACGGATTTGCAACACTTTTGAGCCCAGACTGGCCATTTCGAGCATTTCTTCAAAAGTAATTGTTTTTAGCCGCCGTGCTTCCATCACCACACGTGGATCCGTGGTATAGATACCGTCGACGTCAGTATAGATCTGGCATTCATCTGCCTTGAGTGCTGCCGCAAGCGCCACTGCCGTGGTATCCGAGCCACCCCGTCCGAGCGTAGTAATGTTGCCGACCTTGTCCATGCCCTGAAATCCCGCCACGACGATGACATAACCCGCAGCAAGATCGGCACGAAGGTGCTCTTCGTCAATCTTAAGAATACGCGCCTTGTTATGCGCGCTGTCAGTCGTGATACTGACCTGAGAGCCTGTATAACTTTTCGCTTTCACGCCAAGTGCATTCAGCGCCATCGCCAGCAGGGCAATCGAAACCTGCTCACCTGTTGATAAAATAACATCGAGCTCGCGTGCGTCGGGTTCAGGCTGGATTTCCCTGGCCAGTGAAACAAGGCGGTTTGTTTCACCACTCATAGCGGAAACCACCACGATCAGCGCATGACCTTGCGCCTGAAAATTGGCGACACGTCGCGCAACCTGTTTGATACGTTCCGTGCTGCCTACTGACGTACCGCCGTATTTTTGAACAAAAAATGCCACAGAAACTCTTTATTTACAGTTAAATAGCCTGAAAAATACGTAAGGTAAAATACAAATATTAAGTAATTTCCAAAAAAAATCAGAAAGGAACATTCAATGCACGCAAGGTTTCTTTAGTAAATTTTCCGGCTTCCAGTTCGTTCTGTTGTTGGTAGGATTTTAGCGCACTGAGGGTGCGTGGCCCCAATTTTCCGTCAGCGGTACCGGCATTAAAACCCGCATTGTTTAAAGCTTCTTGAACCTCGCGAATGATATCCGGCGTGACTTTGACAATCTCATGCCCATCGTGGACGGTTTCCTGCACTGCTTCAATGGCTTCCTCAGAAAATCCTTCAACAGCTTCCCCTGCTGCGGCGACATGGGATTTTGACTCCTCTGCAATACTTTCCGCAGCTTCGCCCAGTTCGGTTTTAACCGCATCACCATTGTATTCATTAAGTGATTCTTCCGTCCGTTTGATCACGGCATCTGCTTCTTCAAGGATGGCATCCAGTGATTTTTCAACTGACTCAGCGATCGCGGCAGAATCCATAGGCGCCGAAGGTTCGGTGGTAGTAATCACCGCTTCATCGCTTTGAGAAAATTCCGGAAGAACAGCTGCATCCTGATTGGCCTTGGATGACTCTTCCGATCCACCTTCACAGCCTGAAAACAATCCAACCATCAGCAATATCACTGCATTTTTCGCAAAAGTATCCAGATTTCCAGTTTTCATATCTTGCTCTCCTCGTGCGTTAAACCTAACGAATGCCGCTAGAACCTTTTTACAAACAGCTATCTCTCCGGAACAGCGCGTGGCGTAACCAAATACACCGTTCAAAACGCCTTTTTCTGATCCGTTGCCTCATCACTACCATGACATTCTACTACGTGAGCGCCCAGAATCAATTCGAATCTTGTGAACTCAAGTGCCACTTCGATATTCGGTATCTGTACTTTATGCTACTAAAAAGCGGAATGAGGCGTAATGCAAAACGGATTTTGAGGCATCATCTCGTCTTGTTTGAAGCCCTGAATTTTTAGAGACGCCGTTTAGATTTTCATTTTACGCCTGATTGCCCAGTCAAAAAGACGGCCACCTAAAAGCCAGCGACCGATCACGGCTGATTTTGAATCAAGGGGCAATGCATGACGCATGGGCGGGAAGGTGGACTCAGCTGCTTTCAGCACCGACCGTGCAATAATTTCCGGCTCGGGCGCTATGGGTTCATCTTTTAGCAGCCGGGGCAGGGCATCGAGTAATTTCTGGTAGACAGATGGATGCTTCACCGTTTTAAGCAGCGCAAACTCTTTCCCGGCAAATTCGGTTTTGATTAAGCCGGGGGCAATGACAATTACCTTGATGCCGAATGCCATGACTTCGCCGCGCAAAGTTTCAGACAATGCTTCAACCGCATGCTTCGATGCGGCATACCAGCCAAAACCGGGAATGGAAATACGCCCCAGAATGGATGCTATGTTGATGATGCAACCGGATTTTTGCGCGCGCATATGCGGCAGTACGGCCTGCATGAAACGCGCATACCCAAAGACATTGACTTCAAACTGCGCGTGCGCGGCTTCCATCGAGACGCTCTCGACCGCGCCAAGCTGCCCGTAACCCGCGTTGTTGACCAGCAGATCAATCCGTCCTTTGGTTGCCATGGCATGGTTGACTGCTGCTGCTATCGCTGGTCCATCGGTAACGTCCAGACAAAGCGGTTCGATATTTTCGGAACGCATCTCTTCAAGCAGGTGTATACGCCTTGCCATGGCGAAAACGTAATAATCATTTTTCGCCAGCAACTCAGCGGTTGCTCTTCCAATACCGCTGGATGCGCCAGTAATCATTGCGACAGGTTGTGCCATCAGCCTCTTTTTAGCAGTTTTTTGTCAGCTTACCATCCGGAACCACAATAAAAATTTTTAGACTCACAAGGGTTTTGGTAAATCTTGATGACCCCATCGTGGCATCATGTTAAGCATTGTCAACTTTCGTAAATTGTATCATTCCATTGTCACAGATAACGGAAATGGTGTCGCCAGCTGCAAAGCGTCCCTCCAGCAATTCCCTGGCAAGCGGATTTTCTATCTGGGACTGGATCGCTCTTTTCAAAGGACGGGCACCGAAAACCGGATCAAAGCCGGCTTGCGCCAGTTCGGCAAGCGCCGATTCATCGATGATCAGTTTGATTTCCATTTTATCGAGCCTTGCTTTGAGATGCTCCAGTTGAATCGCTGCGATTGACTTGATATGGCGTTCATCCAGCGCATGGAAAACAACGACTTCATCGATACGATTAATGAATTCCGGGCGGAAATAGGTTTTGACTTCTCCCATGACAGCGAGCTTGATCACCTGATAATCGTCCCCAGCCATTTGCTGAATCATTTGTGAACCCAGATTGGAGGTCATAACGATTACGGTGTTCTTGAAATCAACCGTGCGCCCCTGGCCATCGGTCATGCGGCCATCATCCAGCACTTGCAACAGCACATTGAAGACATCCGGGTGCGCTTTTTCAACTTCGTCCAGCAGAATAACCGAATAAGGTTTGCGTCGCACCTGCTCGGTCAAATGACCGCCTTCTTCATAGCCAATATATCCTGGTGGCGCGCCGATCAATCTTGAAACAGAATGCTTCTCCATGAATTCCGACATATCCACCCGTATCAGATGGTCTTCCGAGTCAAACAGAAACGCAGCCAGTGTCTTGCATAATTCGGTTTTTCCCACACCGGTTGGCCCGAGAAACAGAAAAGAGCCATAAGGTCGATTCGGATCACCCAGGCCTGAACGCGAACGCCGGATGGCATCGGAAACCAATTGCACGGCTTCATTCTGGCCGATGACACGCTCATGCAGCTTGGTTTCCATGTGCAGCAGTTTTGCGCGCTCTCCCTGCATCATTTTGGAAACCGGTATGCCAGTTGCGCGTGAGACGACTTCAGCGATTTCTTCCGCGCCCACTTGGGTGCGGAACAGTTTTGGCTGCGCATTCTCACCGGAAGCCTCGGCCTGATGGGTTTGTTCGATCAATCGCGCTTCCAGTTGTGGAATGTCGCGGTAAAGCAATTCCGCAGCTTTCTGCAAATCACCGCTGCGCCGAGCGGCTTCTTCTTCCCGGCGCAGCCGCTCCAGCCCTTCCTTGGTGTCTTGTGATCCCCTGGCGCGCGATTTCTCGACTTTCAGGATTTCATCCAGATCCGCGTATTCACGTTCGAGCTTGTTGATTTC
>JAVVEX010000023.1:0-22351 GCA_032251195.1 Nitrosomonas sp. | reverse complement strand
TTCCTGCGCCACATCCGAGTAAACTCCATTGATGAGCTCAAGGCGCGCATCTTGAAGGGCATCGACGAGATCAACGCTTCACCCGTCGTATTTCGCTGGAATAAGTTCGATCTCGGAGTGGTTTGATGTGTAGCTGTTTTAATAGAGCGATCTACTAGGGGTGGCTGCAAGTTGCAAGTCATTATTTTCGAATCCGCCGATCCATGCAACCGAGATAGATCGATGCATCTGGTGCGGTCTGATTGCGTTGTGATTCCCAGAGCATTTCTGCCAGGCATTCCATTGTGTAGTGCACGGCTTCATGCTCGTCTTCCGTTATTGTGCAAAGTTGTCTAAATTTTGTGCGGATACCAGGCGGTTGATCAATTGCCAGTTGTTCCCGGATGGCAACATGCATGCTCATGTGCAGAAAGGGATTGGTCACGCCTGTTTCGGGTGGATACTCCTGCTCCAGGCAATATTCCATATTTTCCAGCATGGGGTGATATTCAGGATGCAGCAGTATGACTTCCAGTGCAATGGTTTCCATGTCGGACAGGATTTCCTTGCGCTGATATTTTTTCCAGGTATCAAAGAAAAATTGCCGGACTTCGGCTCTGGTCGGATTAAACATGCTGATTGGCAGTAATGGCGGTATTCTCTGGCAGGTTTTTTTGTCTAAACTCACATAAATCCAGAATTGGGCAAATATTGCACGCGGGCTTCCTCGCCTTGCAAATATAGCGGCCATGCAAAATGAGCCAGTGGTGCGCATTCTGACGAAATTCCTCCGGTACCAGCCTGACAAGTTTTTGTTCTACTGTCAGTACATTTTTACCAGGCGCAAGACCAGTGCGGTTGGCGACGCGGAAGATATGAGTGTCTACCGCGATAGTTGGTTCGCCAAATGCAGTGTTCAAAATAACATTGGCGGTTTTTCGCCCTACGCCCGGCAGTTGTTCCAGTGCTTCACGGGTATGCGGGATTTCGCCACCATGTCGTTCCAGCAATAATGCACAGGTAGCGAGGATGTTTCTGGTCTTGGTGCGATACAACCCGATGCGCTGGATATAGCCACTCAAACCGGGTTCGCCCAGTTCCAGGATTTTTGCGGGGGTATCCGCAATTGGAAAAAGCTCTCTGGTTGCCAGATTGACGCTTTTATCGGTGGCCTGGGCGGACAGAATGACGGCGATCAGCAATTGAAAAGGCGTCTGGTATTCAAGTTCAGTGGTGGGAGCAGGATTGGCTTCCCGTAAGCGTGTAAAGAGTTGTTGGCGTTTGATGGCGTTCATTCTCTGAAATAAATCAACCCTGGATTTTGCCGCCAGCAGGCATAGCAAGACTGGCGCGGGCGCGCGCCATGGCTGCCTGGATGGCTGCCTGCTTTGTGTCGGCGTTTGGCTTCTGGTCAATATCGTTAGCGGATGTTGGTTGATGTGAATCGGCTTTCCGTGACGGTGATTTTGCCTGCTGCTTTCGCGCAAGTCTCAGTTTTCTGAATTGATAGCGCTGGCGCGCCAGTTGGGCGCGTGCTGTAGTTTGCGCCAGAGTCAGAGTTTTGGTTGTGATGATTTCAGGCATGGGTTGCATGTGGATACAATCCATCGGGCAAGGCGCAAGACAACGCTCGCAGCCGGTACACTCCTGTGAAATGACAGTGTGCATCAGTTTTGCTGCGCCCACGATAGCATCAACCGGACAGGCACGCAGGCAAAATGTGCAGCCGATACACTGTGTTTCATCAATTACTGCAATCGCTCTCGGCAGGGGATGCCCATAAGTGGTATCGAGGGGCTTGGGCGAGAGACCAAGCAATTTTGCAAGCTGCTCAATTACCACATCTTCGCCCGGCGGGCACTGGTTAATGTCGGCTTTTCCTTCGACAATGGCGGTCGCATAAGGTTGGCAGCCATCGTAACTGCATTGGCCGCAATGAATTTGTGGCAGGATTGCGTCTACCTGTTCGGAGAGTATCGATTTATCAGTCATGTGTGTCTTTTCTGCAAAGTGTCCTGACCGTTTCGGTCACCAGCGCCGGCCCTCGATAAACCAAACCTGAGTATAGCTGAACGAGGCTTGCGCCTGCATTGATCTTTGCCTGTGCATCGATTGGTTGCATGATGCCGCCAACGCCAATGATGGGAACTGCTCCCTGCAATTGCTCAGCTAGAGACTGAATGATTGCATTGCTGCGCGCGGCAAGGGGCGTTCCGCTCAGCCCGCCACTTTCATTGATATGCTGAAGACTTTCCAATCCATCACGCGAAATGGTGGTGTTGGTCGCAATGACCGCATCCATGTGATGTTTGATGAGCAGTCGCGCAATTTGTTCGGTTTGTGCCGGTTCCATATCGGGTGCAATTTTAATCGCCAATGGCGTGTAATGACCATGCTGATCGCTTAGCCGGGTTTGCTCATTTTTTAATATACGCAATAGATTATCGAGTTCTGTCGCCTGCTGCAGTTGTCTCAGTCCAGCGGTATTGGGTGATGAAATATTGATGGTGATGTAACTGGCAATGCGATAAACCTTGCGCAGGCAGATCAGGTAATCATCCACGGCATTTTCCAGCGGTGTATCAGCATTTTTGCCGATATTGATACCCAATATTCCCCGATAACGGGAACTTGCAACATTGGCCAGCAGCTTATCCACGCCTTCGTTATTGAATCCCATGCGATTGATAATGGCTTGTGCTTCTGGAATCCGGAATAATCGTGGTTTGGAGTTGCCTGGCTGAGAGCGGGGCGTGACGGTGCCGATTTCGATAAAACCGAAGCCCAGCGCGGCGAGTGCATCGAGGTAAGCTCCGTTTTTGTCAAGACCGGCGGCCAGTCCGACCGGATTGGGAAACGTTATCCCCATGACGTGTACGGGTTCGCATGGAACTGGTGGACAGATGCTTATGCCGGTGTGATGCAGCAGACCGAGCGACTCAAGCGTAAGTGTGTGCGCGGTTTCTGGATCCAGTAAGAAGAGCAATGGACGCAGCAGATTATAGCGCATTGTGTTTTCTGGTTTCGGTGGTAGTCGTCATTGTCTGCCACTGATTGTCTGTGAAAACCTGCAATGGTTTGAAATTGGACTTGTAGCACATCTTGCGATTATTTTCGATCCAGTATCCCAAATAAAGATACGGCAGGCGTTTACTGCGGCATTGCTCAATTTGCCACAAGATATTGAATGTGCCATAGCTCACTCCTTTGACTGTCGGATCGAAAAAAGTGTAGACCGAGGAAAAACCATCCGGCAACTGATCGATAACGCTCACCATGCGTAATTCTTCATTTTCATGAAAAGTCACCAAGGATGAATCTACATTGCTTTGCAGGAGAAAATCACAATATTGTGTTTGATCGTCATGTTCCATTGGGCCACCGGCATGGCGGAATTCCTGATAACGCTGATAAAGCTGCAGGTGTCGCGGATCAAGGTGGAGAGCATGATATGTTGTCCTTAAATGCTGACATTGTTTCCATATCCGGCGTTGTATCCGGTTGGGATTGAACTGCATCACCGGTACGCGTACCGGTATACAGGACTGGCATTGATCACATTCCGGCCGGTAGACGAAATTACCACTGCGACGGTATCCCTGTTTGATTAAATGTGCATAAACGAGAGGTCCCGGTAAATTATCCATGACGGCGATCCGCGAGCGCGCGAGTTTTCCGGGTAAATAACTGCAAGGGTAGTGCTGGGTGAGGTGAAAATCCATGATTGTTTTGACCAGTTGTTATCTGGAATAAGTATAGTCAAAATTCCATTGCCCCTGTCGAGTTGGCAGATCAACCCAGGCAGTAAGGAGATTGGCAAATTCCTGTCTGGGAATTTCCATGGCGCCCATCGAAGCGAGATGAGCCGTCTGCATCTGGCAATCAATCAGACCAAAGTCCCATTTTTCAAGTTGTCTGGCCAGATAAACCAGGGCAATCTTGGATGCGTCACTGACACGGGAAAACATCGATTCCCCAAAAAATATTCTTCCCAGCGCAACACCATACAAACCACCTACCAGTTCATTATCCTGCCAGATTTCGACCGAGTGACACAATCCTTGTTGGTGCAGGTTTTCATAGGCGGTGATCATTTCCGGATGAATCCATGTACCATCCTGCCCATGTCGAGGTGCTGCACAGGCTTGCATGACCGCACTGAAGGCGCTGTCAACACGAACTGTATAACGATTATGTTTCAATGTCTTGTGAAGCGATCTGGAAATCCTGATGTCTGCAGGAAACAGCACCATGCGCGGGTCTGGGCTCCACCACAGGATCGGTTCGCCCGCACTGAACCAGGGGAAGACTCCTCTTTTGTAGGCAGCCAGTAATCGCTGTATTGATAAATCCCCACCCGCAGCCAGCAGGCCATTTGGCTCCCGCAAGGCTTGTTTCAGCGGCGGAAAGGTGGAATATGGCAACAGAAAAGGAATCATTATGGCGCAAACGAAGTCGCTAACGAAGCAAAAATAACAATAATTTGATCTTGATCAAAAAGCGATGGATGACAATCCCTTATTATCCGTCATACGATAAATTGAGATCAATGAAATAGACAAGAAAGTCAGATGGGTCGGAATTTGTATGAAAGAACATGTAAGACAAAGTGGATGGCGTAATTATCGGTAGTCAGTGTCAGTTTTTTTTGCTCGTTATGGTAAGTGATGTGATGTTTATCTCCTCCAGTTTTGGACAAAGTTAGCGCGTCTGATACAGATTTTGTGACGAAGCCTTTACACCTCACAATTAATTTTGTGAGGTGTTTTTTTATCTGATCGGCAGATACCAATGCTTGAGAGTGTCGGGCATTGCGCAGATTGTGAGCCCGCGTATTCCGCGCCCATCGAAATACGGATTGCCAGACCGGATGCATGGTGGAGGCAACCATAAAACGGACGTGTACACCGAGGTTGTCGTTATGGTTCTTTTGTCAGCCTGTTTGCCAGGGGACGGAATTGCAGATGATAGAACATATTGAGATAGCGGTCAGTTTCTTCCCGTTCAAGCCCGCTGACAAATTTCCAAAAACCATAGATGCGCGATAAAGTCATCATGCGTTCAGCGTACAGCTTCCAGGTATAACGACTGGCGACACGGTCGAGCGCTGCTTGGGAAATACGCCGCCACTCTTCCGGGTTTTCCTGGTAGCGTTCAATAAAATCTGCAATCAAATCGGTAGACTCCGTGCCTTTATTGGGGTCGATGTGAAACCCAGAGCGATTGTGCTGAATAATCTCCAGAGGGCCACCATAACGGGTAGCAAATGTCGGCAACCCGGATGACATTGCTTCGATAATGGTCAAGCCAAATGCTTCGAACAAGGCCGGCTGAACGAAAACACCGCGGTTGTCAGCGACATGGCGATAAAGCTCACCTGCCAGATTTTTATCCAGACGGATGCCCAACCAGCGCACCTGGTGATCCAGATCAAAAGTGTCCATTAGCTCATGCATGCGGTGAATCTGCTCCTGCTCCTCGTTATCGGAAGATTGGCGTGGATCTATCTTCCCGCCTATCACGATTAAATTGGCGATGTTGCGTAAACGTTCCGAAGCTCCATACCACTCTATTAATCCAGTGAGGTTTTTGATCCGATCCAGCCTCGCCATGGTAAAGATCAACGGTTTATCAGTGTCCCGCAAAATACCTCGTGACGGGAAATCCTTGGTATCGCCATAAAACATGGAATCTATTTCCGGAATCAGGCTGCGCAAACGTTTTTGTTCATCGGCGTAGGAAAAATACACATCCGAATTTGCGCCGGGAGAAACAATATTGAATTTTGGATCGAACAGGTCAATTCCATTCACCACCCGGTAAAGGCCGGGCATGGAAAAAGACCGGTAACTTTCATATTGACCTTCTGCCTCCCGGGTTCCCGCAATTTCCTGGTAGGTGCTCGTCACAATAAAATCCGCAGCGTTCATTGCCAGCAAATCTGCTGTGTATTGGCAGGAGAAATGATATTTGTCGTCATTTTCCTGCCAATACAGATCCGAGTGCAAATATTTGGTTTTCTCCAGTGCGTGCGCAATATTGCATTGCGTCACCCCCAGCCGCCTGCTCAGCAGGGTAGCCACCAGATTGCCATCGGAGTAATTTCCGATGATCAGATCGGGACGCCCTCCTAATTCGGCCAGTGCTTCCCGCTCCACATCATGCGAAAAGCTTTCCAGGTGCGGCCATATTTCAAAGCGTGAAATCCAATGAGAGATAATTTCACCATTTTTTTTATGAAACGGAATCCGTAGAATCCAGGTATTTTCGCAACCGCTGACTTTCTCCAATCGCTGGTTACATGTCGTATCACCGGCATCGGGAATCAGCCGGGTAACGATCAGTATTTTGGGTTCGACATGAACACCCTGTAATTGCAGGCGTTCGTGCATCTCTTTCTCCAGCGCCCGCACCTGATCGAGGATATAGACAACCTGTCCACCTGTATCCGGTAACCCAAGCACATTGTCTTGCCCAAAATAGCCATGTGGCGAGAGGATCAACAAACGGGAGATCATCGGGATACGCGCCAGGAATGCCTCGAGTGCAACCGGTGAAGGCGCCTCCAGGATATCCACCAACATATTTATGGTTTCCATTACTCGGTCAACGTTATGTCCCCAGCCTGGCGCAAAACCCAGCTTGCTCAGTTCCTGCTCAAGTTCAGGCCACGGCGTGGCGTTATCCATTGACTCAAGCTTCTCCAGCGCCTGCCGCAACTGACTGCGTGTCGCATTCATATTCTGCGAGTGGCAGTGAAACATCAACTGTTGCCCCTCGATAGCATGCACGCCCAGAAAGTGCAGTAACTTTGCGCCACCCTGTTCGATCCGGGTGAACATTTCGCTCGATAATTGGCGATTCAGGAAACTGACGCCTTGCCCAATCGAGCGTGACTCTTTCAGTTTCGGGAATTCCCTGCCAAATGGTCCAAAATCTATTTCCAGCATCGACTCGGTGGGAACGCCCTTGACCGCCGTTTCCTTGAACTCGAGAAATTCGTTCACAGTGACGTTCTCCGGTACAAGATAATCCTGGTGAATGCGCACAAACTCCCATTGGGCGACGCCGGGTCGAAGTACAAAATATGCCCAGGGTGTGCAGAAAACGCCTTCCTGCAAGTGGGACACAAACTGATAGAGCATATTGGAGCGGTCAGAATCCTGTTCCATCAGATGCAGTTCGTGCCGCAGGTCTGACTGTAAAAGCAAGGTGCGATTCAACGAAAAATAGCGCCTCAGCAGCGTGTAAACGATATTTCTGTGTTGTTGTGTATAGGTAGCAAGTGCATCCATCATGATAAGTCTCCTTCTGGCTGCGTCTGTCTCATTTCGAAATCCGGTATTTGAACAGGTTTCTACTGGAGATGCCCTTATGAAAAAAATGGATTCTGATCGACGATGTTTCTGATTACGGAGTCGGTCGGAAAGACAATTTCCTAGCCGCCGTCGCGGATACGATGCTTGTCCAGATTTGTGTCCTCATTCATAAACCCATAGTGCTTCAATCCTTCCAGTATGCCGAGCGCATAGGATTTGTCTGCAAAGTAAATTTGTTCCAGTCCCCGTAATGATTCCAGCTCTGGACTATGGTTTCCTACTACGACACCTAAGGTGTCGCCAATCAGCATTTCCTCGTCGTTACCCGAATCTCCCGCTACCAGAAAGCTTTTGAGCGATAGCCCCCATTTATATGCGAGATAGCGTACTGCTTGTCCTTTGGATGCCCGTACCGGCAATATATCCAGAAAAGACTCATGCGAGTATATCAACTTGGCATGCAGGTTTTGCTGGTGCAGATAATGATAAAGCTGCTCCAGAGGTGGCATTTTCTCAGGTTCGATAAAGTAGCTGAGTTTGAATTCTCGCTGACTCTCGGCAGGCTGCAATGTCAATTCGGGGATAGCTTTCAATGTTTCGGCCAACGCTTCCCGTCTCCACTGATGGCGAATATGGTTGATCCAGCCTTTGTCAGGTCGTAACGATGGCCAGTAGTTGATTTCACTCCCAACCGAAGTAATCAGGATGTCCGGCATGGGAACGCGCCATTTTTTGAGTATTTTTACAGCACTTTCAGTTGTTCGTCCAGTTGCCACGCCAAACGAAATGGTTTTTGCATGGGACCGCAACCACTGCAACAACTCGGCCAATCCCTGCTCATCACCAAGCAATGTATTGTCAATGTCGCATATCACGATCTTCTGTGCCAGCGGCATCGGGGCTTCGCCATAATGCAAAGTTGCCGCCAATTGTCGGCGTAAGCGTTTGCGTTCTCTGTGCAGCAGTTTCTCAACTTCCTTGAGATATTTCGCAACATGCGCATCCCACGTGTAGTGTCGCCTGACATTGATCACGCCATTTTTTGACCAGTCACGCCAGCGTTTCCTGTCGGATAACGCCTCTTTCATGGCGGTAGCAATATCGGAAGGATTCAGTGTATTGACCAACAAGCCATTGCGGCAATTCGCAATAATGTCCCTTGGTCCGCCGTCTTCCGGCGCGATGATGGGCAGGCCGCTCGCAGCCGCCTCGATTAAAGTTAATCCAAAAGGTTCTGTCAAGGCAGGGTTGACAAAAATGCCGCGCCTGCGAGTGGCCAGGCGATATAGTTCTGGTATGTCCTCCGGCGCACAATGCTTGGGAATTGCAACTTTCCCCCACAAATCATAACGGTCGATATCGAACAACATGTCACTCATGACCTTGCGCTGAGATTCTTCCATCTCACGGATATCTTCGCGTGAACCAGCCACGATCACCAGGTTGGCAATTTCCTGTAGTGATTTGTCCGCCCCATAGGCTTGAACCAGGCCATGAAGATTCTTGCGTGTATCTGGACGACAAATGGCCAGAATCATGGGTTTTCCAGGTTCGCTCATGAATCTGTCAATATTGGCCTGTATAGACTGTTCGACGGGTTTGCGCCCTGGCGGCGAGAAACGGGAGGTATCCGTGCCGGGAGGGATGACCCGGCAGCGGCGTGGATCGGTATTTTCGTACATGCCATACTGATCTTCGATTTCCTGAAATGTACTGGTTACCACCAATGAGGCGTGAATCATTGTTTCTTCTTCTGCGGCAATTCGCCGCGACAGGTTGAATTGCCGCTCTATAGCCTGTTCTTTTCGGCCAGAGGCAAGCAGGCGCTCTCGTTTGGGACGGCCCAGTGAATGACCAGTATGAATTTGCGGAATTCCAAGCAGATTCGACAGATGTTGGCCAACATAACCTGCATCGGCATAATGTGTATGGATAAGATCAGGCAAACGACCCTGCTGGCGCAGATGGTGCAAGCAGCGATCCACCATTTGGTCGAGATGAGGCCAGAGCAATTCCTTGCGCAGATATTTTCTGGGCCCGCAGGGCAGTCGGACAATACGCGCGTGGGAATTCAGTTCTTCGACTCGTTCTGCATAGTCAGTGGATACCTGGGGATCTTCGATCTGACGGGTGAGCAAATCGACCTGAGCCACGTTACTGTTACGTCCCAGTGCGCGTGCCAGTTCAACGACATAGGTTATTTGTCCACCGGTATCCGCATCGCGTCCCAACTCCATGTCATTGCCACGTATCAGGCCGTGTACACTGATCATCAGTATGTAAGGCTTTTGTTCAGTCATACTTTTGCTCCTTTCTTTATGACAGACTCCAATCCTTGAGAAAATGCGCATAAAAAGTTGCGGATCCAGGAATGGCGCCTCGTATTCCGCATATGGCAGCAGCAAATTCGTTCGCGCGCGCCAACATCACCGTATCTGGCCAACCAAGCAGTATTCCCAGAATGAAAACAGCCGAAAATCCATCTCCCGCACCAACCGTATCCGCGATAGGCGTTTTTTTCATACTGCCGGTCTTGAACTCGGCTCCGGCTGAGTTGCGCAGCCATGCGCCATCTTCCCCGCACGTTACCAGCAGGGAATTCAGTCGAAAATCCTCGATCAGGCGTTGTGCGATCTCATCAATATTCCTGGTCTGCATCGTTAGCATACCGGATAATTCCACCAGTTCATCCTTGTTCATTTTGACGTAATCCGCCTGATTGAGTGAATAGCGAACAACTTCAGGGCTGTACCAGGGTTTTCTTAAGTTGATATCAAGAAAAGCGGGAACCTGGGTAGTTTGATGCAGTATTTCCTCAAGTGCTTTTCTGGACGCCAGGTTGCGCTGCGCCAATGTTCCAAAGTACACCAGATCCGCGCTGGCTGATGAAGCAATCTCCTTCGCCATTGCAGGGTCGATAAAATCATAGGCCTGGTTGGCAAGAATCTCAAACGTATGTTCGCTTTGATCCAGCTCGATCAGAACCTGACCGGTGGGATAGTGCGGATCGCATTGAACAGCGGAAGTGGACATGCCGAATCCGCTCATGAACTCGATCAGTTTCTGGCGGTAGTCGTCATTGCCAGTGCGCGTAATCAATACAGGATTCAGGCCGAATACCCGAAGATGGCGCGCGACATTAAGCGGCGCGCCGCCCACGACGGCCCTATCCGGAAAAACATCTATCAGCGCTTCACCAAACAGAATGACATTTTTAATGGACTTGCCGCTGATATTGAGCATCTTTGCAACCTTCTGCCTGGGATGATTGTTAGGTCATCATGAAAATACGATTTTCAGATGTATTCATACTACATCGATAGCGCCTGTACATAGCCTGTCAGTTCCAGATAACCGCGTCCAGCCGATTTGCCATCACGCTTGAGTGTTACCGCGCCCTCCCAGTAAACCGCGCCGATGGACGCACGTGAATCCAGCTCCTGATCGTCCATGAGAGGCGTGAGTTGCCAGGCGGTCTCGCCGGTTCTGATCATCATGGCAACCGGATAATCAGCCTGGGTATGTGGAGAACGCCAGCGGCGCTGCGACTGGAAGTGCACATCGTCTGCCGAAAATGTCATCGTGTGTCCGGTGGCATCGCGCAATACAGCATGCGCCCAGATTTTTGCGCCATCCTTGCCTCGTATCTGAAACGCCATCAATGCGCCACCATCGTCGAGATTGGCGCCAACCCAGTCCCACCCTGCCGCATTGGCGTCAAGCAGCGTACTTGACCATTCATGATCAAGCCAGGCGGTGCCGGTAACGGCAAGCGGTTTGTCGTTACGAGTGATCGTGCCCGCTACCTGCAGGTGTGGCTCACTGTAATAATAGCTGGCCTGCTCCATTTTCGGTCCCTTGCGCGAAAACCCCTGTTCCCCTTGCAACAACAGCGGCTGAGTGGGTGACAGTGTCAGCTCCAGGGTGAAATCATGCGCCTTGATCAGGGTTTGGTAACGCCCGTTATTCTCACGGACGAAAAACCAATCGTCGAGCTTGACATCGGTATTGCCGGTACGGGCATATACCAGATCAAATCCTTCGCGCCTGATTTTCTGGTCGTGCAACAGACTGCCCAGCGTAGGGTCGGAGAGTGCCGCATGGGCGATGATCAACTGTCCGGGTGCAAAACGGCTGGGGTTGTCCGTATTCATGCCGGTGGCAATTCGAAAAAAAGTTACCTGAAAACCAAGTTTCTGACCTTCTGCTGTTTGCAGCCAGCCAGTGGCATACCACCATTCAATCCGAAAATCGGGGTGCGCACCGAAATCTTGTGGAAAAACGAGTGGATGTCCGGGTTGCACCGGGGTAAACGAAGGTTCGGTAGCTAGCAGCGGATTTCCGGTCAGCAGGCAAACCAGCAGTACCAATGATCGCATCACCAATCCTCCTTGACTGCACGCACAACATTGTGCGAGATAGCTTGTTTGCTTGCCTGATAAACGCTAAGCATGGATGCGCTTAGCATGGCAAACGCCATGATCGCCAGCCATGACAAGGGAAGGTGTAGTTGCATTGTCCAGCGAAAAGACTGCGGGTTGATGACAAATACCAGAATCAGACTGATTGCAACGCCGAGCACAAAACCAATCATGATTCCGAAACCGGTTAACAAGCCGCCTTCTGTCATCAGCATGTGGCGAATCTGCCGCTGGGTGAAACCAATATGAGACAACATGCCAAATTCCTTGATTCTGGTAAGCGCCTGCGCGGAAAAACTGGCTGCCACGCCAAGCAATCCGACACCAACAGCGATCAGTTCCAGCAGATAGGTAACGGTAAAGCTGCGGTCAAACAGCGCCAGGCTGGTTTCACGAATTTCATTTCGCGGTGAAATTTTCAAATTTCCCTCAAATGGCAATGTGTGTAAATTTCTTATGATTTCATTGATATCTTCGCTATTTTTTATCCATATTGCGGCATCGCCAATATGCATATCGCCCGTCAGCTTGCGGTAATCGGCGAGTTGTATCTGGATTGCGCCAAACTGACGTCCATAATCACGCCATACACCTGCCACAACAAATGTTTGAGCGTGATTACCGAGCGGTAGTTTAATTTTCCGCCCCACTGTGAACTGGTACAAGTCCACCATCGCTTCCGATACCCATATTGGCACAGTACCCGCTGGCAAAGCGTCTGGCGATAGTGCTGCATCGGTCATGGGCAATGTATTAGCGGGTTGTTGCGTATCGATCGGGCGTGCGATCAAGGTAACCATCGGTCTGTCAGGGTCCAGCAATATTTGCTGTGACCGCATGAGGTCGATACGTTCGATACCGGCTATCGATGTGAGCAGTTGTTGCTCATCCTGTGTAAACCCACGCGCATCCTGGCGAATGACCGTGCGCACGTAGATATCGGCTGGCAGTACATAGGTCAGCCAGTTTTCGACAGACACACGAAAACTCATTACCATGATCGCCATTGCCACCATCAGGCTGAAGCTGGCGAGTACGCCACCCAGCGCAATCGCAGCCAGACCGGAAGCGTTTGACAGCCGTGCAAGCACCAGCGTGTGCACGGCGCCTTTCGGATGGCGGTTATGTAACTTGAGTAGTCGCCCGAAAAACACGCTTGCAAGCCAGGGCAATAAGGCCAGGCCACCAATCAACAGCAGCGCCACCGCCAGATACCCAAATACTGGTAATTCATCGACCGATGGTAACTGTACAAAAACCGCTGCCAGCAGCAAGCATCCGCCTGCCAGCCACGGGAAACGCAGCACGGTCAGGGTTTCGTGTTCGCTACCCGATTTCAATACAAGCGCCGGTTGTGTTCGCGTGGCTTCCCACGCGGGCAGAAAGCTGCCGAGCAGGGTAACGCCGACACCCGCCAGGAAATAGAGCAATGCGGCCATAGAACTAAAATGCAGACTCGGTGCCATGCCAGTGAAGAACCCCGCACCCAGATCCGCGCCATAGAAGTACAACCCCGCCGCAGCGAGCAAATAACCCAGCATCAGACCGAGCAATGCGCCTATTGTGCCGAGCAGTCCACCCTCCAGCAACAGCTGGTATAACAGTTGCTGGCGTGACATGCCCAGTACACGCAGCAGCGCAATTTGCGGACGACGCCGAACAGCGGCAAGTACTTGGCTGGAAAATACGAGAAAAGCGCCGGTAAATAACGCGACCAGCGCCAGTATATTGAGGTTGACGCGATAGGCGCGTGACAGGTTACGGATGCGGGCATCCTGATGGGCGCCTTCCATCAGCAGAAATCCTTCGCCCAACTGTTTTGCCAGCTTTGTTTTGAAAGTTTCGAGATTGACGCCTGAATGTAGCTTGAGCTCAATGCGTGACAGCAATCCAACATGATCGAAATGCCACTGTGCTGCTCCGATATCCATCACACCGATACGCTGCCCGGCAGATGCACGTACCAGCCCGCCGGCCACGCGGAGTGTGACCAATTTTGCGCCCAGCGCCAATGTCAGTTTATCTCCCTGCTGTATCGCCAACCATTCCATCGCGGCAGGCGACAGAAAAAGCGCATCTTCAGCCAGCGTATCAAACTGGCGGCCATCTTCCGCCAACCCCAGCAGATCCGGCGTAATGGCTGCGGCACGAAAAACATCCAGACCAATAATTTTTAATTCCGGGCTGCGCAGCGTCTCCTGGTTTGCCGGGACGCCGACGGTCATTTCCAGTATTGGACTCGCCTGAGTCACTTCCGGATACTGCATGATTTCCGAAAAACGGCGCTCATCGAAGGTTGGCTGCGCGGCTACCACTGTCAAATCCGACAGACCTGTAAGACTTTTGCTGGCAGCGGAAAACTCGTTGACCGCAGCCGTATTGACCAAATGAATGGAGAACCCCAGCGCCACCCCCAGCATGATGGCAATGATTGCGACCAGCAGCTGCAATCGGCGGGCGCGCCATTCACCCAGGAGCAGCCAACGCGATAGCAGCTGGCGATTCATGACCGCGTTTCCGTCAGCCCATCTGTCGTCAACATCAATCGCTTGTCCGCAGTTGCTGCTGCTGCACGGGAATGCGTAACGAGGATCGCAGCTGCATCATTTTCCTTGATTTCCGTCTGGATCAATCGCAGAATTTCCTGTGCGGTTTCGGGGTCGAGATTACCCGTTGGCTCATCAGCCAGAATCAGGCGTGGACGGTGCACCAATGCCCGCGCGATTGCTACCCGCTGGAGTTCTCCGCCGGAGAGCTGATACGGAAAAGCATCGTCTCTCCCTTTCAACCCAACGGCAGTCAGCATTGCAGCGGCACGATCCAGAGGCATGTCATTCAGCAAAAGTGGCAATGAAACATTTTGCAATAGCGTTAAATGTGGCAGCACATGGAAAGCCTGAAAAATGAAGCCGAAATACTTTCGCCGCAATCCAGTGGCTGCTGTTTCATCGCTGGCAGACAGAATGTGGCCATTTACAAGAATGTCGCCGCTATCCTGAGTGTCCAGTCCGGCAATCAGGTTGAGCAGCGTTGATTTTCCCACTCCCGAATCTCCCATGATCGCAACATACTCACCAGCCGCAAGCGTGAAGGATAAATTAGACAGTACTTTGCGACTGGCGTAGGTCTTGCTGACAGCGCGTAATTCCAGAACGGGGATATGATGTGTCAGCATTTTCCAGGCACAATGTTAAGAATTTTTTGGAGGTTGCAATTCGATGTATTGGTCAGCATTCGGTAATACTGACAGCTAATCCCCCAAGTGAGGTTTCTTTGTATTTGTGTGACATCTCCAGACCAGTTTGTTTCATGGCGGCAATGCAGCTATCGAGTGGCATGAAGTGTTGTCCGGATCCACGCCGGGCAAGGGAGGCGGCTGTATGTGCCTTGATAGCTCCGAACCCGTTACGTTCAATGCAAGGTACCTGTACCAATCCCCCTACCGGATCACAGGTCATGCCCAGATGATGTTCCAGTGCGATTTCTGCCGCATTTTCAACCTGTTCGGTAGTGCCGCCCTGTGCGGCGCATAATCCGGCGGCTGCCATGGCTGCAGCAGAGCCGACTTCGCCCTGGCAGCCGACTTCCGCGCCCGAGATGGAGCTGCGATGCTTGATCAATCCGCCAATTGCTGCTGCCGTGAGTAAGAAATCATGGATTTGTTGGCGTGTGCCTTGTTCGTGTAGTAACAGATAGTATAGAACCGCAGGAATAACACCGGCGGCACCATTGGTGGGAGCCGTAACGACTGCATGGCCGGCGGCGTTTTCTTCATTGACCGCCATGGCATAGGCACACAGCCAATCGTTGATGGTTGCTTTTTCGGGATGGGTCTGTAGTTGCGCAAATAAGCCATGCGCACGTCGCTGGATACCGAGACCACCAGGCAGTCGGCCCTGTGTGGCCAGTCCACGCTCGATACAATCGCGCATCGCCTGCCAAACGTTGTCCAACCCTTCATTCAGTTTCTCTGTGGTCATTGTGGCCAGCTCATTGGCGCGTTTCATTTCGGCGATTGACAGACCGCTTTGCTGCGACATGCTCAGCATGCTACGTGCCGAATCGAACGGCCATGGGCAGATTTTATTGGTTTCAATTTTGAGCGGCGCATCCAGATGCTCAATTTCGGAAAGCGTACAGATGAAACCGCCACCAATGGAGAAATAGATTCGGGAGATGATGGCTTTTCCGTGCTCGTCCGATAAGGTGAAAATCATACCGTTGGGGTGCTGGGGCAGGGGATCGAGTTTATCGAAAATGATGTCATCGGCTGGTCGGAAGGTAATCAAGTTATCAGTCCCGATTGTGATCATATCTTTTGTCCAGAGTGACGTCGTCAACGCATGGACATCCTGCTTTGCTAACAATGCAGGGTTAAAACCGTGCAACCCAAGCGTGACTGCGCGATCAGTAGCATGCCCTTTTCCGGTAAAAGCCAGCGAGCCTTTCAACGTGCAATAAACGTGATAACGACCGTTATTGCCGTCTTGCAAGAAATATTGTCTGATTTCGTCACGGAAAACATTTGCCGCAGCCATCGGCCCCATTGTGTGGGAGCTGGATGGACCAATGCCAATTTTGAATAAATCAAGCGTACTGATAAACATAAAACGAGCGCCCGGTTCTGGTATAAATTGCTGTTTGTCGGAAAAACTTTTTAGTATGTATACTACGCTATAAATTGTATCGGTCAATATGACGCCGTTGCGTCGAACACTGGTGGTAAAAGAATAGTGATTGACCTGGGCAAACAGGCTATGGTCTAATCTTGTCGTTTAAAGGCAACAAAGGCGGTTAACTCAGCGGTAGAGTGTCACCTTCACACGGTGGAAGTCATTGGTTCGATTCCAATACCGCCTACCAAATGGTTGTATCTTCGAAATGACCGCAGTGAAAAGACTTTTTGAAATGGTTTTGATCTGGCTGCGCTATCAGCGGCAATTTCATTCGGATAGCCTCTTGGTTAATCCATGGCAGCAGGATTTTTATCTGAGCAGACACAATGATAAAACCGGTAAAGTTTGATCGGCAATGGCTCGACCTGAAGTCAGTCGTTTTGTACACTGTTCTGGTTGCATGCATGATGTTGTTCGTGATCGCGCCGGTACGCGCCGGTCTCGCTGATACGGTACAACGAATCAAGCCGGCGATAGTAGGAATCGGCACCTATCAGAAAACACGTTCACCGCCAGTGAATTTCCTGGGGACAGGGTTTGTGGTCGATGATGGCCTGCATGTGGTGACGAATGCCCATGTTGTGCCTGAGCTTCCGGTCGGCGCACACAAGGAATCACTGATTGTCATGACCGGCAGTGGGGACAAGCCTGAATTGAGAATCGCGAGAACAGTTGCGCTGGATAAGGAATACGATATTGCCTTGTTGCGGATCGAAGGAGCGCCTTTGCCGATAATGAGGCTTGGGGATTCAGCCACAATCCGGGAAGGATTGGCGCTGGCGTTTACCGGTTTTCCGATTGGGATGGTGTTGGGTTTTTATCCGGTGACGCATCGCGCCAATGTAGCATCAATTACGCCTATTATCCTGCCCGCGCATAACGCCAAGCAACTTGATGCCAGCAAAATTCGCCAGTTGCAGCGATCTGCCTACAATGTTTTTCAGCTTGATGGCACTGCCTATCCCGGCAACAGCGGTAGTCCGCTGTATGACCCGGAAACCGGCGAAGTTTATGGCGTGATTAACATGGTTTTTGTGAAGGATAAAAAGGAATCCGTGTTGAGTAATCCCAGCGGAATAAGTTATGCCATACCAGGCAACCACATCAAGGAGTTACTCCGGCGGCACAAACTTAACTGATTTTATGCCAAAATATATATTTTAGTGTATTTGTCAGTCTGTGCCGATCAATACATATCGCTTGACTTCAAGCTGTGATTTATGACCCGGGGGTGTTTTGATTCGAATTTCCAATCATCATGTTTCCAGGCTATCGCTACTGCTTGCCAGTATTGAGGCGGTTTTGCTGTTGCTGGTTTTTTTTGCCGGTGCCGGTATCCGTTTTATGCAATGGGAGGGATCGGTTTCAGAGCTGCTGCTTGACCAGCTGCCTGGTGCGATTCTCTTTATGGTAGTCGTTCTGACCTGTATGGCGGCGCTGGGAATGTATCAAATGGATGTCAAGCAGGATTTTGAAAGTATCCTGCTCAAGCTGTTGCCATCGCTGGCAATGGGTTTTGCTATTATGACGCTTATTTTCTATTTGTTTCCAGATATTTATCTCGGGCGTGGGTTGCTGGTGATCGTCATGCTGCTGGCATTACTGCTGATACTGCTGATACGAATGCTGATCTTAAGATGGCCTGGTCTGGATCATTTGCGTTTCAAGGCGCTGGTGTTGGGCGCGGGCGCTGCTGCAAAAGAGTTGTTTGATTTGAGTGGGGAAAGCGCCGTGTTGCAAAATATAAATATTGTAGGCTTTATCCCGTTTACCGATGATCGCCGTGTTCCAGCGACGATGATTGTTCCTAAAACAGGAACACTGTTGTCATTGGCTGATCAATATGCGGTGCACGAGATCATTGTGGTGACGAAGGAGCGGCGAGGAGGCACTTTCCCTATTCAGGAACTGCTGGAATGTAAAATCCGTGGCATCAAGGTGACCGATATTGCTGATTTCTTTGAGCGGGAGTGTGGGTATTTGCGCATGGATTCGCTCTACCCAAGCTGGCTGGTTTTTGGTGGTGGTTTTGATCAGGGAATATTTCGAACAGCCATAAAACGGATGTTTGATCTGGTGGCGAGTCTGCTGCTTCTGGTGGTGACATTCCCGGTAATGCTGCTGACGATGCTGCTGATTCTGATTGAGGATGGTCGGCCGGTATTTTACCGCCAGGAGCGTGTAGGGAAGAGCGGCAAGACCTATATGGTCGCAAAATTTCGCAGCATGTTTACCGATGCCGAAAAAGAAGGAAAACCGCAATGGGCAGCTGCTGATGATCCGCGCGTTACCAGGGTTGGTAAGTTGATTCGCAAACTGAGAATTGATGAATTACCACAAATCATTAATGTACTCAAGGGGGAGATGAGCTTTGTTGGCCCACGGCCAGAGCGCCCGCATTTTGTCGATTTACTCACGGCGCAGGTTCCTTATTACAACATACGGCACAGCATCAAACCAGGTATCACGGGGTGGGCACAGGTACGTTATCCCTACGGCGCCTCGGTGGAAGATGCAATCGAGAAACTGCAATACGACTTATATTATGTTAAAAATCACAGCCTGTTCCTCGATTTGATTATCCTGATTGATACTGTTGGTGTCGTGCTATTGGGAAAGGGAAGTCGGTGAGGATGTCGGATCTGGATGGTAGATTATTGATCAACAAGGCAGGGTAACCTGACCTGTTATGCTGACTGGTTTGGATGTCGCTAGTTACGCATCGGCTGCGGTTGCATTTCTGTTTTTATCCATTCTGTTATTAACCAGCTGGCGAGGGCGTCTGTATGGATTATTGCTCACTATCGCCTCTCTTACGTCTGCAATCTGGGCTGCAACGATAGCGGGAGTGGCCTATTGGCAGTACGCTGATCCAATGCCGGTAAGGATCCTGGAGATTCTGCGTCACGGTACGTTGACCGCCTTCCTGCTCGTTGTGCTGGGGCCTTTTCAACACGGGGAAGCTGGGGTCGCTTTGCCGAAAATCAGACCTGCAGTCGTTGCTGTCGGCCTGTTTTATCTGGCTTGCCTGGCATATATTATTTTTCTGGGCCAGGGCAGTCCGGATGATCTGAACCGCAGTGGCATCTTGAGCAGCAGCTTTTTGGTCGGCGTGACGATGGCCATCATTGGCATGATTCTTGTCGAGCAATATTACTGCAATACACCACGGGAGCAGCGCTGGGGAATCAAGTTTATTTGTCTGGGGATTGGCGCGGTCTTTGTTTACGATTTCTATTTATACAGCGATGCGTTGCTCTTCAGAAAGATCAATGAAGATATCTGGGCAGCCCGTGGCTGGGTCAATGCTTTGGTCGTGCCATTAATAGCCATCTCTGCCGCGCGCAATCCAAAATGGACGGTGGGAATTGCTGTTTCCAGAAAAATCCTGTTTTATTCTTCGGCCTTGTTCGGAGCCGCGATCTACCTGCTGCTGATGTCGGCAGCAGGTTATTACATACGGTTTTCAGGTGGTAGTTGGGGAACCGTTTTTCAACTGATTTTTCTGTTCGGCGCAGCCGTTCTGCTGGTTATCCTGCTGTTTTCCGGGACAACTCGTGCCTGGTTAAAAGTATTTATCAGCAAGCATTTCTTCAGTTACAGCTATGATTACCGCGAAGAATGGCTGCGGTTTACCGATACACTCTCCGAGCAGGAGACGGAACTCAGAATCAGAGTAATCAGATCACTTGCACAGCTTGTCGAAAGTCCTGCTGGTGGGCTATGGTACCGGTCAGGACAAGGTTCGTATCAACCGATAGCACGCTGGAATATTCCGGATGTTATCTATGAGACAGTTGATGCAAATGATCCTTTTTGCCTATTTTTGCAGCAAAATTTATGGGTAATCGATCTGTATCAGTATGATTCCGAGTCGCAGAAATATGCGGCAATGGTTTTACCTGATTGGCTCCCCGCCATTCCCGGTGCACGATGGGTCGTTCCGTTGACGTTGCACGCAGACCTGATCGGTTTTGTTGTCTTGACTGAGCCAAGAAGCAAGATAACGTTAAACTGGGAGGTCAGAGATCTTCTGAAAGTTGCGGCCAGTCAGGCAGGCAGCTATCTGGCCCAGCATGAATCAGCACAAGCATTATCCACAGCACGGCAATTCGAGTCATTCAACCGCATGTCTACATTTATCGTACATGACATCAAGAATTTAATTGCGCAATTATCACTCCTGCTGACAAATGCGGAGAAGCACAAGGGCAATCCAGAGTTTCAGAAGGATATGTTCGAGACGCTGTCATTGTCAGTGGACAAGATGAAGCGGTTACTCGAGAAACTGAGTAATGCCGACAAAGAAGAAACGATAAACCAACTGTTGATTGACAAAATATTACAGAAAATCGTACAAAGCAAGTCATTCTACGAACCTGCGCCAACACTGGAAATAGTAAATGGAGATTTACTGGTTAAAGCCGATCGGTCGCGGCTCGAGCGCGTGCTGGGTCATCTTGTGCAGAATGCAATCGAAGCGACTTCCCGTGATGGACAGGTTCAGGTAAGACTTCTGTTAAAGGGCGAATGGGTGGTGATTGAAATCAGAGATACCGGATGCGGCATGTCCGATCAGTTTATCCAGGAAAAGTTGTTCAAGCCCTTTGAATCCACCAAAACAGCAGGAATGGGCATAGGTGTTTTTGAGAGCCGTGAATATATTACTGAATTAGATGGAAAGATTATCGTATCCAGCACGGTGGGGCAGGGCACGATATTCATGGTGATGTTGCAACGAGCTAATATTTTTCACCCGATAAGAACATAATTGGTTTGTAACCATCCAGCGCTGCCGCTTATCTTTCCTGCTGTTTGAATGATTGAATGAAATTCGATGGGCACGCAACCAGTTTCCAAACGTCTTCACATTCACCCCGTGCGCCCGGCAATAGGCTGCCTGCGACAAACCGCTCGCGCCTGCCAGTCGCTGATATGCTTTTGCTTATCATCCTGTAATGCCATGGGTTATCCTCCGGTAACGTAATGCGGAGGAGAATAATGCGGAAAATTGTGATTGCGTAGATGGGAGCGCTGGACGGTTACCAATGACTGGCCGTGAACTTAAGGCGAAGAAACGCGGCTCGAAAAAAAGGCAAAGGGTGGAAGTTAAGTGCATTTAGTAAACTGTCACCGTAACCACCGTAACACAGGGAACACTGAGCGTACAGAAAGAACCCGTGTTCGTGAAAAAATAGTGGCAAAATGGCAGGGCAGCCGTTTTTTTTCAATAACCAGGAGAATTTAATATGAATAGACTGACTCGACGTTTTGTGACTTGCTTGCTGGCGTTGATGCTCGTCGGCCAGGTATCGCTCGCAACGGCTGATGTGACAAGTGATACCGAAACGGTGCTGAATTGGGCGGAAAGCGCTTTCCCCGAATTCTTTCCCAACCATCAGACGACACAGGGATTTGAAAACTGGCTATTCCGTTTTTACCCGGAGACCGGTATCTACGCTGGCATTAATAGGCAGGATATTGCTGGATACGTGATGGGCGGTACCTTTGGGAAAGCGCCACTCAGAATCGGTACGCTGGCCGAGCTGGTGCAAGACGTGGCCGACTCCGGAGGAAATGGCAGCATAGTAAGGTGCCAGAAGGTCTGATTTTCCGTCAGAGCGGTAACGTGGTCGATATTTCCACCAATGGCTGTATTGTATTTCCGGAAGATGACAACGGGCTTTTATGCGAGTCCCCAGAGCAATCGTCACCAACCGGTATCCACCTGTTAACCACTACCAAAATTATTGAGAACCAATCCAGCGGGATCATTATCGACGATCCACAGTTCTCTGAGCTTCTTTCGCAGAATAATTTGAATAGCAAGGTGTGTATCATCAACGCGCCGGCAGAGAATCAGGCGTTAACCATTAATTTGGCTATGTCACAATTAATTGTTGAAATTGCCTTGTTTTCCCAAGAGCTGATAAAAAACAGAAAGTTGGTGTGATAT
>JAVVEX010000022.1:0-22621 GCA_032251195.1 Nitrosomonas sp. | reverse complement strand
GCAACGCGTTCCGAGTTTTTCCGAACCCATGGGACGAACCGAAACATTTGCATCACAACGGAATGAGCCTTCCTGCATGTTGCCATCACAGATACCAATCCAGCGCACGAGGGAGTGCAGAGATTTTGCATAGGCAACGGCCTCAGCACTGCTGCGCAGATCCGGTTCGGAAACAATTTCCAGTAGTGGTGTGCCGGCGCGGTTCAGATCAATCCCGGTCATGCCATGAAAATCTTCGTGTAACGATTTGCCGGCATCTTCTTCCAGATGCGCGCGCGTCAGGCGAATGGTTTTTTCGCCATCTGCTAGCAAGACCTTGACATGCCCGCCTTCGACGATGGGATCGTCAAGCTGGCTGATCTGATAGCCTTTGGGGAGATCCGGGTAAAAATAATTTTTGCGTGCAAAGAGGGAAGGGGAGTTGATTCTGGCATTGATTGCCAATCCGAACCGGATTGCCCGTTCAACTGCGCCCCGGTTCAATACCGGCAATACGCCCGGCAAGGCGATATCAACCGCGCAAGCCTGAGTGTTGGGTTGTGCGCCGTAAGCGACCGAAGCACCCGAAAAAATCTTGGATTGAGTTGAAAGCTGTGCGTGTATCTCAAGACCAATGACGATTTCCCATTGCATGTTATCTGTATCCTTTTGCCAGCAAATATCGGTAATGGCTTAGCCTGCGTGTAATATACGAAATGTGTCGCCGCTGCGAGCGTACAGTATTTCAACTTCATTTTCAAACGTAAAAAATAGTAAAAATAATCTTTGGCAATTCAAAGGGGCGTATCCATGGAAGATCAAAACATCGTTAACCGTAATATCGAAGTATTGTTTGCGCCAGTACGTGTAGGTGCAATGGAATTGCGCAATCGCGTGATAATGGCGCCGTTGACCCGTAACCGTGCCGGTGCAGGCAATGTGCCTACTGATCTCAACGCCCAATATTACGCCCAGCGCGCAACAGCCGGTCTGATCATCGCCGAAGCCACGCAGATCTGCCCAGAGGGGCAGGGATATATCGCCACACCGGGAATTTATTCCCCCGAGCAAATAGCGGGTTGGAAAAGCGTAACGGCCGCTGTTCATGCCGAGGGTGGGCGCATCGTACTGCAGCTGTGGCATGTGGGCCGCATTTCCCATATCTCATTGCAACCGGATGGCAAGGTACCGGTGGCACCCTCGGTGATTCGCGCTAATGCCAAGGTTTTTACTGCGGAAGGGTTTGTCGATGTTTCTACACCACGAGCGCTGGTATTCAGTGAAATTCCGGATCTGGTTAAGACATATCGACAGGCAGCAGTCAACGCCAGGGAAGCCGGATTCGATGGTGTTGAAATTCATGCAGCCAACGGCTATTTGCTCGATCAGTTCTTGCGCGACCGCACCAATCATAGAAATGACGCATATGGTGGCAGTATCGAAAATCGCATCCGGTTATTGTCGGAAGTATGCGAGGCCGTAGCCGGTGCGATAAGTGCTGATCGCGTTGGCGTGAGAGTGTCGCCATTGACTTCGTTTGGCGATATTGCCGACAGCAACCCACAGATATTGTTCAATCGGATGGTGGCGCGTCTTTCGGAACTGGGAATCGCCTATGTTCACGTCATCGAAGGTGAAACGGGAGGCGACCGCAATCCACAACCGTTTGATTATGCCACCATGCGCGGGTCATTTTCTGGCGCGTGGATTGTTAACAATGGTTATGACCGGGCCATGGCAATCGATGCCGTTGCCAGTGGGCGGGCAACTGCCATAGGTTTTGGCAGTTTGTTCATCGCCAACCCGGATTTGCCACGGCGACTACGTGAGAACGCCGCACTCAATTCGCCTGATCCCGACACCTTCTATGGGGGTGGCGCGCAGGGTTATACCGATTACCCGATGCTGGAAATGAGCGATTGAGGCGAGATCGATCTGTTATGAAGGATGCGCTAGATAGCAGGCTCACGCTGATGCCAATCAGTTACTTGTTGATAGGCATGCGCAACATTCAGCATGCGGGATTCCTGAAAATAATTGCCGATGATATGCAATCCTACTGGCCGGCTTTTCTCGCCGAACCCCACTGGAATCGACATGCCGGGTAGCCCCGCCAGGCTGGCGGCACTGGTGTAAACATCCGACAGATACATCTGGATGGGATCGTTATTTTTTTCGCCGATATTGAAGGCTACGGTTGGCGAAGTCGGCCCCATGATCAGATCACATTGCTTGAATGCTTCCTGAAAATCATTGGCAATCAACCGACGCAGCTTCTGCGCCTTCAGGTAATAGGCATCATAATAGCCATGAGACAGCACATAAGAGCCGATCAGAATGCGGCGCTTGACCTCCGCACCAAATCCCTGGGCGCGGGTTTTCCGATACATGTCTTCCAGGTTGCGATACTCTGCTGTGCGATAACCATAACGCACACCATCAAAACGAGAAAGATTGCTGGAAGCTTCGGCGGGCGCCAATACGTAATAGACTGGAATGGCAAGGCTGCTGTTTGGCAGGGAAATATCCACGAATGTCACGCCCAGTTTGCGATATTCCGCAAAAGCAATTTCAATGGCACTGGCGACATCGGCATGCAGGCCCTGACCAAAAAATTCTTTGGGTAATCCAATGCGTACCTGGTTGACCGGTTTTTCCAGTGCGCTGGTGTAATCTTCGGTTTCACGTTGCAGACTGGTTGAATCGTGTTCATCAAATCCTGTCATGACTGTTAGCAGTAGTGCCAGATCCTCTGCTGATTTGGCCATCGGACCGCCCTGATCGAGACTGGATGCAAAAGCGATCATGCCATAACGCGAAACCAGTCCATAAGTGGGTTTGATCCCGCTGATGCCGCACAATGCCGCTGGCTGGCGGATCGAGCCACCGGTATCCGTACCGGTTGCTGCGGGTGTCATTCTGGCGGCAACCGCGCTGGCAGAGCCACCAGAGCTGCCACCGGGAACAGCAGTGGTGTCCCAGGGATTTTTGACCGGCCCGTAATAGGAAGTCTCGTTGCTGGAACCCATCGCAAATTCGTCCATATTGGTTTTGCCCAGATTCACCATCCCCGCCTGGTTGAAACGGCTTACGACTGTCGCATCGTAGGGAGAAACAAAATTGGACAGCATTTTTGAGCCACAAGTGGTTAGCCAGCCCTGAGTGCAGAAAATATCTTTTTGTGCAATGGGTATGCCAGTAAGTGGTGTGCTGTGTCCGGAGGCAATCATCTCATCAGCATGTTTTGCCTGTGCCAGACTTTTTTCCCCGTCCAGCGTGATAAAGGCATTGAGCTGCGGGTTAAGGTTATTAATACGGCTCAGAAAAATTTGGGTCAATTCTGTGCTGGATATTTTTCGCGCAGCAAGTAATGAGGATAATTGTTTGAGACTAGTGTTGAGCATAATGAGTGGTTGATGGATCAGAAAATCGCGGGAAAAAAGCTCGGAATGGCAAAATGCTATTCGATCACTCTGGGCACCAGATAGAGGTCTGCTTCGACCTGAGGCGCGATGGATTGAAATAACAGGTGCTGATCTGTTTCTGTGACCTGGTCATCACGCAGGCGTTGCACCATGTCCTGCGCATGGCTCATTGGTGCAACATCAGTTGTGTCAACCTGCTGCATCTGTGCGATCAGTTCAAAGATGGCGGACAGTTGTTCCAGTGTCTGCTGTGCTTCCTGCTCGCTGGTTTCGATCTGCGCAAGCCTGGCTGTGCGCTTAATATCATCAATGGATAATGTCATTTTTTATTTGTATTGGGTGGTAAATGGTCAACAGGGTATCACGCGACAAGTTTGTGGTTGTTTGATGTCGTCCGGGCAAGCTATATTTTAGGTAAAGTCACGCCTTGCTGACATTGGTATTTGCCGTTGCGGTCCTTGTATGAGGTTTCACAGACCTCGTCGGATTCAAAGAAAATTACCTGCGCAACCCCTTCATTGGCATAAATTTTGGCTGGCAGGGGGGTGGTATTGGAAAACTCCAGCGTGACATAGCCTTCCCATTCCGGTTCAAATGGCGTGACGTTGACGATAATGCCGCAGCGCGCATAGGTCGATTTTCCAAGGCAGATCGTCAGAATATTGCGCGGGATACGGAAATATTCGACGGTACGCGCCAGTGCGAATGAGTTGGGAGGGATGATGCAGATATCACCTTTGACATCGACAAACGAGTCTGGGTCGAAACACTTTGGATCGACAATGGTTGAGTTGAGATTGGTGAACAGTTTGAATTCGTTCGAGCAGCGAATATCGTAACCATAGCTGGAGGTACCGTAGGAGACAATGTTGCGGTTATCTTGCTGTTTGATCTGATAGGGTTCGAAAGGCTCGATCATACCGGACTCGGCAGCCATTTTTCGGATCCATTTGTCGGATTTGATCGTCATGATGATGCTCAGTCATCTTCCATAATGATCTGGGTAAAAACCGCAGAATTATCTCTGGCCAGCCGTGAAATTCTGGCGGCAACCCGCCGTGCAATCAGACGGTAGGTATTACTGATCGCACTATCAGGCTCTGCTGCCACGCTCGGTTTTCCGGCATCGGTATGTTCGCGGATACTGATGTCGAGTGGCAGGCTGCCGAGCAACTCGACATTATAATCACGGCACATTTTTTCACCTCCGCCAGTACCAAAAATTGGCTCGGTGTGGCCGCATTGCGAGCAGGTGTGCAAGCTCATATTTTCGACAATCCCCAAAATCGGAATGCCAACTTTTTCGAACATCTTCAATCCCTTGCGTGCATCCAGAAGTGCAATATCCTGTGGAGTGGTGACGATGACCGCCCCGGTTACAGGTATTTTTTGAGCAAGTGTTAATTGAATATCGCCCGTGCCGGGGGGCAAATCGATTACGAGGTAATCGAGACCCTGCCAGCGGGTATCGTTGAGTAACTGTTGCAGTGCCTGTGTGACCATTGGGCCGCGCCAGACCATCGGCGTTTCTACATCAATGAGCAGACCGATCGACATCATCTGAATACCGTGCGCCCGCATCGGCTCGATGGTTTTGCCGTCAGGCGAATCGGGGCGGCCACTGACGCCCAGCATTTGTGGCTGAGATGGGCCATAAATATCTGCATCCAGAATACCAACCGCAGCACCTTCAGCAGCAAGTGCCAACGCAAGGTTGACCGCAGTTGCCGATTTGCCAACGCCACCTTTGCCAGAAGCGACCGCGATGATGTTTTTGACACCGGGAATCAATTTCAGGCTGCGTTGCGCGCCATGTGCGCTAATATTGCTATCAACCCTGACTGATACGGAACCAATGCCGGGAATTGCCTGTAAAGCCTGCGTAATTTGTTGTTTTATCGTTTCCAGTACGCTTTTGGCTGGATACCCTAATTCAATATCGATTGAAACATTATTCTGTTCTATTTGAATATCGCGTACCGCCTTTCTGGTGATGTAATCTTCGTCGGTGGCAGGGTCGGTAATTGCCTTGAGCGTGGTTTCGATTTGCTGATGCGTAATAGCCAAAAGAGACTTCCCTGAATAGTAAATGGTTGATGTTAGCAAATATCGGGCGGCGACGCTGCGTTCAGTTGTTTGCTACAATCGCCTTTTGATTGTTTCCTGATTGACGATTTTAACCAAACCGGCCTGCTATGACCAGACGTAAGATTCTTGTGACATCCGCGCTGCCCTACGCGAACGGTAGTATTCATCTTGGCCACCTGGTCGAATATATCCAGACAGACATTTGGGTGCGCTTCCAGAAAATGCGTGAGCACAGTGTGCATTATGTGTGCGCGGATGACACACATGGTACACCGGTTATGCTGCGTGCCGAAAAAGAAGGCATGACGCCAGAGGATTTGATTGCGCGTGTGCATAGTGAGCATTTGCGGGATTTTACCGGTTTTCATATTCACTTCGATCATTATTACACTACGCATTCTACGGAAACGCGTGAGTATGCCGAAACGATCTATCAGCGGCTGACGGCAGCGGGACTTATCAGTATGCGCGCCATTGATCAATTATTCGATCCGGTTAAAAATATTTTCCTGCCGGATCGTTATGTCAAGGGAGAGTGCCCGAAATGTGGTGCGGCCGATCAATATGGCGATTCCTGTGAAGCCTGTGGCGCAGCTTACGCGCCCACAGAATTGAAAAATGCTTATTCTTCCCTTTCGGGTGCCACCCCGGTCAGGAAGGCTTCCGAACATTTCTTTTTTAATTTATCGGATAGTCGCTGCGTTGATTTTCTGCGTCAATGGACACGTGAAGCCGATCATCTGCAACCGGAAGCCGCCAACAAAATGCGCGAATGGTTGGGAGAAGCCGAGGAGAATAAACTTTCTGACTGGGATATTTCGCGTGATGCACCCTATTTTGGTTTTGAGATACCTGGGGAGACCGGTAAATATTTTTATGTCTGGCTGGATGCGCCGGTAGGCTATATGGGGAGTTTCAAAAGTCTTTGTCAGCAGCAGAGACTGGATTTCGATGAGTACTGGCGGGAGGATACCGTAACCGAGCTCTACCATTTTATTGGCAAGGATATTCTGTATTTTCACGCATTATTCTGGCCAGCGATGCTGAAAAATGCCGGTTATCGCACGCCAACGCAAATTTTTGCCCATGGATTTCTTACGGTTAATGGCGAGAAAATGAGTAAGTCGCGCGGGACATTCATTACGGCGGAAAGTTACTTGCAGCAGGGTCTGAATCCGGAATGGCTGCGTTATTATTATGCCGCCAAGCTCAATGGCTCCATGGAAGACATTGACCTCAATCTGGAGGATTTTGTCGCGCGCGTCAATGCCGATCTGGTTGGAAAGTTCATCAATATTGCAAGTCGCTGCGCTGGGTTTATTCACAAGCGGTTTAACGGCATACTGGTGTCTGGGGAAGACTACCGGCAAATGCAGGTGATGATTGATCAGCGCTTTGGTTGCTGGCAGCCTCATCTCATCGAAACGGCATTTGAGGCGCGCGATTTTGCTGCGGCCATGCGCCAGATTATGAAGTACGCAGATGAAGTCAATGAGTTGATTCATGAACTGGCACCATGGGAAATTGCCAGGGACGGCTCACGTAATCAGGAGCTGCATCGCGCCTGCAGTCTGGGGATTCAGATGTTTTATCTGCTTTCGGGATATCTAAAGCCAGTTCTGCCGGAAACGACAGAGAAAATAGAGCATTTTATCAATTACCCATTACGCAACTGGCGGGTGCAAATGACGACACAGATGCTATCCGGCATGTTGCTGCCCGCCGGGCACCACATCAATCCATATCAGCATGTCATGACTCGTATTGATCCAGTGCAAGTTGAAGCTTTGGTGGCAGCCAATCAGCAGACTATTGCGCGTGGCATGGATTCACATTCCCGTATCCGGCATAGCGAGGCGCAGCAGCAAGACGCCTGCAGTCCCATTGCCGACTCCATTTCTATTGAAGATTTCAACAAAGTGGATTTGCGCATTGCGTGTATCGTTCGCGCCGAACAGGTGGAGAATACGAAAAAATTACTCAAATTGACGCTGGATGTCGGAGAGGCAGAATCACGCACTGTATTTGCCGGCATCAAATCAGCGTATGTTCCCGGTCAGCTGGAGGGCAGGCTGGTTGTGATGGTGGCTAATCTTGCGCCGCGCCAAATGAAATTTGGCCTGTCCGAAGGGATGGTGCTTGCGGCTGGCGGCGGTGAGGGTGGGCTGTATTTGCTTGCGCCAGACAGCGGCGCGAAACCAGGAATGCGGGTTAAATAAACAGTTCCATCGAGATTGAAAAGCAGAAAACCACTTAATCTGCCTGAAAGAGCGGCTTTCTGCTTTGTTGACTCTGAAAAAGTATCAATGAACGAGTTTGGTTGGATCCTGTCCTTCTTTCAGGCAGTTTCCGTTACCATCTATTCCAAATTCACAGTCTTTGTTACTGGCTGTTGGGTCGCCCATGTTTGAACTACCCCCGCAAGCGGTTAATACAAATGCTGCCAAAGTAGCGGCGAATATCCATGATTTCATAATGTTAAGCTCCTTTAATTAAGTTAACCATAACCCCTGCTATGGTTTTTCAGTATACAACATAAAATGAGAACGATTCAGATAACAGAAAGCAAAATGTATGTCTGCATGAGGTTCTGTAGTAGCGAAAACCAAAAAAGAATAGAAATAACAGTGTTAGAATATAACGCTGTTCTTGAGAAGCTTTCGCCAGAAGGCTGTCCGAGAGTAGACTGATTTACTGCGGACGAACTTGCCGGGTCGGATTTTCCGAACCTTCTCGCTAAATAGAACCGCTATTTGCCTCAAATGATCGAAAAATCCAGCTCAGCCAGCTTTACCCTTGCTGCGCCATCAGGCTAATCGTTTTGTGCGTGATTTTATGCAATATCATGCTTCCACTAACCGTTTCGTAGACATTCGGCATCTCTAAAATTCAATGTGCTAAACAAAACAGGCGACAACATGTTGTGACGAAACCGGGCAAACAGGCAATCCTGAAGCGGATGCTCGCAAGGTTGGATTTTTAACTATTCGAATTTATTTATTAATATAAGGTTCTGATAACATAAATATGAGTGATTTTCTCTTTACTTCCGAGTCTGTGTCCGAGGGTCATCCAGATAAAGTGGCTGATCAGATATCAGATGCCATACTTGACGCAATTTTGACGCAGGATCCTCATGCCCGAGTTGCGTGCGAAACCATGTGCAGCACCGGGCTGATCGTTCTGTCTGGTGAAATCACGACCCATGCAACCGTTGATTACAACGTTATTCCCAGAGAAACTGTGCGCAATATCGGTTATACCAGTTCAGAAATTGGATTTGATGCTACGACTTGCGCAGTATTGACCGCATTTAACAAGCAGTCTCCCGATATTGCGCAAGGCGTGGATCGCAATAAGGAAGAAGAGATGGAGCAGGGGGCAGGGGATCAGGGGCTGATGTTTGGCTATGCCTGTGATGAAACACCGCAGCTGATGCCCATGCCTATTTTTTATGCGCATCGCCTGGTTGAACAACAGGCCAAGGTACGTAAAAACGGCAAGCTTTCCTGGTTGAGACCGGATGCGAAATCCCAGGTGTCGGTGCGCTACGTGGATGGAGTGCCTCAAAGTATCGAAACCGTCGTGATTTCAACTCAGCATGATCCCGATGTTATTTACGCCGATCTCAGGGAAGGGGTGATCGAAGAGATCATCAAGCCGATTCTACCGGCAAAAATGCTCAGCAGCCATATTCAATATCTGGTCAATCCAACCGGTCGATTTGTCGTCGGTGGTCCAATGGGTGACTGCGGTCTGACCGGACGTAAAATCATTGTCGATACTTACGGCGGTACAGCACATCATGGCGGCGGCGCTTTTTCCGGTAAGGATCCTTCCAAGGTGGATCGCTCGGCGACCTATGCCGGTCGTTATGTCGCCAAAAATATCGTTGCCGCTGGACTGGCAAAAAAATGCGAGATTCATGTGGCCTATGCCATTGGAGTAGCAAAGCCGGTGTCGTTGATGGTGGAAACCTTTGGTACTGGCAAAATCAGCGATGAAAAACTGGCGGAACTGGTGAGTCGTCATTTTGATTTGCGTCCGCGTGCAATTATTCATGAGCTGGATCTGTTGCGTCCTATCTATGGCAAAACAGCAGCCTACGGCCACTTTGGTCGTGAAGACCCGGAATTTACCTGGGAAAAAACGGATATCGCAGCCCAATTGCGTGCGGATGCCGGCATTTAACGTAAAAATATAACAACAGATTTGTTTTGTCCTGTGCCGAGGGGCGCTGCAGCGTGGTTTTAACGTGAGGCTCGTACAGGATAGGTAATGTAACAACGGCGCTCTTTTATCTTTATGGAGATGTAAAATGAGTGCAGTAATCAGTCCAGAATTCAATGGCAGCAATTTTGTCGACTACAAGGTCGCTGATTTGTCGCTGGCGGAGTGGGGTAGAAAAGAGATCGCCATTGCGGAAACCGAAATGCCAGGCTTGATGGCGCTGCGTGAGCAATATGCCGGCAAAAAGCCGTTGGCTGGTGCGCGTATTGCCGGTTCACTGCACATGACGATACAAACAGCGGTATTGATTGAAACGCTGACTGCGTTGGGCGCGGAAGTGCGCTGGGCATCATGCAATATCTTTTCCACACAGGATCATGCCGCTGCCGCCATTGCTGCACAAAATATTCCGGTATTTGCCTATAAGGGCGAATCGCTGGAAGACTACTGGGACTATGCGCATCAGATTTTTGAGTGGCGCGGTGATGGTTCACATACCGCCAACATGATTCTGGATGATGGTGGGGATGCAACCTTGTTACTTATTCTGGGCAGCCAGGCTGAAAAAGATCCGTCGGTTATTGCCAACCCCACCAATGAAGAAGAGCAGGCGCTATTTGCCGCAATTAAAAAACAGTTGGCAAGTCATCCTGGCTGGTATTCGCATAATCTCGCCAATATTCAAGGTGTGACTGAAGAAACGACTACAGGCGTTCATCGTCTCTATGAGATGGAGAAAAAAGACGAGCTGCCGTTTCCGGCAATCAATGTCAATGATTCGGTGACCAAGTCCAAGTTTGACAATCTGTACGGCTGTCGCGAATCCCTGGTTGATGGCATCAAGCGCGCCACAGACGTGATGATTGCCGGAAAAATTGCTGTCGTCTGTGGTTATGGTGATGTCGGCAAAGGTTGCGCGCAATCGCTGCGCGGGCTGGGTGCGACGGTGTGGATTACGGAGATCGATCCAATCTGTGCCTTGCAGGCCGCGATGGAAGGCTTTCGCGTTGTAACCATGAACGATGCCTGTGACAAGGCCGACATATTCGTGACAGCAACCGGTAATTTGCGTGTGATTACTCATGATCATATGATCAAGATGAAAAATCAGGCAATTGTCTGCAATATTGGGCATTTTGATTCGGAAATCGACATCGCCTCGGTTCAGAAATACACCTGGGAAAATATCAAGCCGCAAGTCGACCATGTCATTTTCCCGTCAGGGCGTCGCATTATTGTGCTGGCGCAGGGGCGGCTGGTAAATCTGGGGTGTGCAACCGGGCATCCATCGTTTGTTATGTCCAGTTCGTTTACCAACCAGGTACTTGCGCAAATCGAGCTATGGACGAAGGGAGAGAATTATCAACAAAAGGTCTATGTGTTGCCTAAACATCTGGATGAAAAAGTTGCCCGTTTACACCTGGAAAAACTCGGCGCCAGTTTGACAACCTTGACCGATGAACAGGCACGCTACCTGAATCTGGACAAGAATGGGCCTTATAAACCTGAAACTTACCGTTACTGATATTTCATATTGGTGATTTTGCACCAGCACAGGATACTGGCGCTGGTGCCCAGTTTATAAGGGTGCCACATGCAATCCCAGAGAAAATTTCCGCCTACCTTTAGTTTTGAATTTTTCCCACCACAAACGGGAGAAGGCCAACAGAAACTGCGGGCTACTCGAACACGGCTTGCACAATTCAACCCAAAATTTTTTTCGGTTACCTTTGGTGCAGGTGGTTCCACACGCGACAGCACGCTCGCAACGGTGCTGGAAATACAGGCAGAGGGTTACCCGGTCGCACCGCATCTATCCTGCATCGGTTCGACACGTGAGAATATTCGCGCCATCCTCGAAACGTATCGCACGCATGGCGTGGCGCATCTGGTGGCATTAAGAGGCGATCTGCCCTCCGGCATGGCGCAGGCCGGTGAATTTCGTTATGCCAACGAGCTGGTGGCGTTTATTCGTGAAGAATTTGCAGATACATTTCAGATCGAAGTCGCAGCCTATCCTGAATATCACCCGCACGCTCGTTCGGCGCAGGAAGATTTCACCAATTTCAGGCGCAAAGTCGAGGCGGGTGTCGATGCAGCCATCACTCAGTTTTTTTACAATGCCGATGCCTATTTTCATTTCATTGATATGTGTGAATCAGCCAATCTCGATATACCAGTGGTTCCGGGGATCATGCCGATTGGAAATTTCTCGCAGCTAACACGCTTTGCCGATGGTTGTGGCACGGAAATTCCGCGCTGGGTTCGTCGTAAAATGGAAGGGTTTGGTGATGATGTTGCTTCCATCCAAGCATTTGGACTGGACGTTGTGACTGCATTATGCGGCCGTCTGCTGGAAGCCGGTGCGCCCGGCTTGCATTTTTATACCCTCAATTCCGCTGTCCTGTCGACCAGGATCTGGCAACGCCTGTCGCTATAAATAACATTGCAACCAGAATTTACATTCTACTGGCATGATTATGAAACCTTTGGCGCAGATCCCTCCTGGGATCGGCCAGCGCAATTTGCGGGGATTCGTACCGATGCGGCGCTGAATGAGGTCGATAAACCGCTTGTCATTTATTGCAAACCACCTCATGACCGTCTCCCGCAACCAGAAGCCTGCTTGCTGACCGGTATCACGCCACAGATCGCCGAAGCGGAAGGGGTGATCGAACCCCAATTCATCGCGCGTATTCACGAACAACTGGCGCAACCGGGGACGTGCGCCCTTGGCTACAATACGCTTCGTTTTGATGATGAAGTTACCCGTTATGCGCTGTATCGCAATTTCTACGACCCTTACGCACGAGAATGGCAGCACGGTAATTCTCGTTGGGATCTGATTGATCTGGTGCGAATGGCCTATGCGCTGCGCCCCGATGGGATTAACTGGCCATGTCATGAAAGCGGCAAGCCCAGTTTTCGGTTGGAAGATCTGGCAAGGGCCAATGGGCTCTTACATGAGAGTGCGCATGATGCCCTCTCGGATGTGCGCGCAACCATTGCGCTGGCAAAGCTGATCAAAGCGCGGCAGCCGCGTTTATATGAATGGCTGTTCCGGCTGCGCGACAAGCGCGAAGCCGCCAGACTGATCGATATGGCAGCGCATACACCGTTGGTGCATACGTCACGTATGTATCCAGCCGAAACCGGTTGCACCACGCTCGTTATGCCGATGCTGGCAGAAACGGCCAATGTGAACAGCATTCTGGTCTACGATCTGCGTCACGATCCTTCTGAATTTCTGGCGATGGATACGGCCACGCTGGCAGAACGCCTGTTTACTCCTGGTGCGGACTTGCCGCCGGAGGCAACCCGCTTACCGGTAAAGGCCATAAAGCTAAACAAATGCCCGGCATTGGCTCCACGAAAGATTCTCGATAAATCAACTGCCAGCCGCATCAAGCTTGACATTGACCAGTGCCTTCAACATGCGCAATTATTATCCGGACAACAAGATTTTATGCAGCGCATATTGCATGCCTATACCAGCCGTTCATTCAACTGTGCCCGTGATGCCGAACGCGCTCTTTATGACGGATTCATCAGCAATGCAGATCGTGCGCTGTTGCCTGGTGTACGGTTAGCGCCACCGGAAAAAATGGCCGACTACGCTAACCGGTTTCAGGATAAACGTTATTCGGTATTATTATTTCGCTATCGTGCGCGTTTCTGGCCACAAACCCTGTCGGATGAAGAAAAATTGCGTTGGCAGATATTTTGCCAACGGCAACTTATCGAAAAAGAAACTGATGACAGCCATACATTATCGAGCTATCAGGTACAGCTGGACTGGTTACGTAACGAGTTATCGCAGAATCCATCATCCAGCGAAAAGACACTTGATGACCTGGAAGTCTGGGGCGCGACATTGGCGCGAGCGTGCAAACTGGATCGTGAACCGGACATTAGGCTGCTGGAGAATAGCGATCGCAGCGAGGATGAAGCTGGCTGAGTCGGATTTTTCGATTATTTGAGGTGGATCGCGGTTCTATTTAATGAAAAATATCGCGAAATCCAGCTTGGCGAATTTGTCCGTAGTCGATCAGCCCAACAAGGCAAGAACAGAAAATATTGACGCAGCATATGATTGATATGTAAGGCGATATTTTTTGTGAGTAACGACGTATTGTAACGAAATATGGATTTTTAGAGATACTCGTATATCAAAATGGTAACTGCTGCCAGAGGTTATCTATCCGTGCCTTGACTGCGGCATCCATTTCAATCGTTCGGCCCCATTCACGGGTGGTTTCACCTGGCCATTTATGCGTGGCATCAAGTCCCATTTTGCCACCCAATCCCGAGACCGGGCTGGCGAAGTCAAGGTAATCAATCGGGGTGTTTTCCACGATCAGTGTATCTCTGGCTGGATCAACGCGAGTGGTGATTGCCCAGATCACTTCTTTCCAGTCGCGAATGTCGATATCATCATCTGTAACGATAATAAACTTGGTATACATAAACTGGCGCAGGAAACTCCATATGCCAAACATGACACGTTTGGCATGGCCGGGATATTGTTTTTTCATGCTGACGACGGCCAGCCGGTAGGAGCAGCCTTCCGGCGGAAGATAGAAATCAGTGATTTCGCTGAATTGTTTTTCTAGCAGAGGAACAAAGACTTCGTTGAGTGCAACTCCGAGAATCGCGGGTTCATCCGGTGGTTTGCCGGTGTAGGTCGAGTGGTAGATTGGATTGCGACGGGTGGTGATGCGCTCGATCGTAAAAACCGGGAAAGTATCCTGCTCGTTGTAATAACCGGTATGGTCACCAAATGGACCTTCCAGCGCGGTTTCATCGGGATGAATATGGCCCTCCAGCACAATTTCCGCATTGGCGGGCACCTGCAAATCGTGCGTAAGGCAGCGTGCCACTTCGGTACGGGCACCGCGCAACAGGCCGGCAAACTGATATTCGCTCAGGTTGTCGGGAACCGGTGTGACCGCTCCGAGAATGGTGGCGGGATCGGCACCCAGTGCGACAGCCACGGGATATGGCTGCCCGGGATTTGCCATACGGAAATCCCGAAAATCGAGTGCGCCACCACGGTGCGCCAGCCAGCGCATGATAACTTTGTTGCGAGCGATGACTTGCTGACGATAAATGCCCAGATTCTGACGGCTTTTGTGTGGGCCACGGGTTATCGTCAATCCCCAGGTGATCAGAGGGGCCGCATCCTCTGGCCAGCAGGTCTGAATCGGCAAGCGTCCCAGATCAACGGCTTCATTTTCCCAGACAATTTCCTGACAAACCGGACTGGTGACCACTTTGGGCGCCATATTCATCACCTGTTTCAGCACCGGGAGTTTATCCCAGGCATCCCGTAGCCCCTTGGGAGGATCCGGTTCCTTAAGATATGCAAGCAATTTCCCGATTTCCCGCAAGGCGGCTACCGACGATTGTCCCATCCCCATGGCAACCCGCTGCGGGGTACCAAATAAATTACCGAGCACTGGCATGGTGTGTCCTTTGGGGCGTTCAAATAAGACCGCCGGTCCTGCTTGCTTTAGCAGACGATCACAAATCTCGGTCATTTCCAGTCGAGGATCGATTTCGATACCCACGCGTTTTAATTCTCCGCGTTGTTCGAGCTGTTGCAAGAAATCGCGCAAGTCCTGATACTTCATAAGTTTGAACTCCGGATTGTTAGAGACGCACTGTATCCAGCAATATGCCAATGAATACGGTCGCTCCTATCACGTTATTATCCAGAAATGCCTGGAAACAATTCGAGGGCTCGCGGTTGCGAATCAGCTGGTACTGATGTAGCACCAATCCTGATACAACCAGCAAGGCAGCATAGAACCAGATTCCGCGCTGCGTCATCAACCCAACATAAGCCAGCAGGCTTAAAAAAACCGTATAACACAGCATTACGCCTGCGACATCAAAACGCCCCAGCGTAATCGCTGATGTCTTGATGCTGATTTTCAAATCATCTTCTCGGTCAACCATTGCGTATTCGGTGTCGTAAGCGACTACCCAGAATAAGTTGGCCAGCAGCAACGGCCAGATGATGAACGGTAGACTGTCGGTCTGCGCGGCAAACGCCATCGGAATGGCGAAACTGAAGGCAATGCCAAGGTATGCCTGTGGCATTGCAAGGAAACGCTTGGTAAATGGATAGGAAGCGGCCAGCAATAGCGCGGGTACCGATAACAGAATGGTTAGTTGATTCAGCGGGAGAATCAATACGAACGCGCACAGGCTCAATGCTGCCGCAACCAGCAGGGCTTCTCTGGGTTGAATCTGACCAGTTGCCAATGGCCGATTACGTGTGCGTGTCACATGCGGGTCGATACGCCTGTCGGCAAAATCATTGATCGCGCAACCGGCCGAGCGCATCAGAATTGTTCCCAAGACAAAAATGAACAGTATCGTTAAATCCGGCAAGCCATCGGCAGCAAGCCAAAGGCCCCATAAAGTCGGCCAGAGTAACAACAAAATACCGATTGGCCTGTCCAGCCGTACTAATTTTACGTAGAGAATCAATTTTTGTTTAAACGACATGAATTTCTATCAGAATTAGGTAAGAAAAAGTGCAATAGGCCGCCTTCCATAATGGCCATTAACGTTTCAGACAGTAAATCATCGGCAGAAATACTTCCGTGACCAGTATGGGCTGTGTTCGCAAAGTGAATAGTGAGCGCCTTGCCCACAAGTCAGCCGGTCGGTCTGCCAGTTTTTTGCAAGCACGCTCATACAAGGGATGACCAGACCTCAGTTTCTTGAAAGAAAATGCAGTGCGATGGATCAGTGGATTGCCAAAGAGCATGCTGCCAAGTGATTGATTGCCCAGACGGCTCAAACCTCGCCATGCAGCCTGGAGATGTTCTTTTTTGACGACAGAATGCGCAAATACAACTGGCATATTATCGCTATATAAATAAACCTCGCGCACTATGGCTTGTTCCAGTCTGCGCAGATTCATCGTTGTCAGTTCGTCAACACATGAAGTTGCCAATGCCTGGAAAACAGGTTCCACACGGAATAACCGGCAGCGCATCTGGATTAAACGTGTGAGAGATTCACGATGCTGCAACCACCAGCGGATTTCAGCAGGGGCGCAAACAGGAACAGGATGCCATGCTGATGATGGGTCGGCTTTCACGACAAACTGGAATCCTAACGGGCAGACAAGATGATGGCAGATAAATCATGCAACAAGATAATCTGGTAGCCAATTAAAAAAGGTAGCAATTCTAATGCTGGTATCAAGCCAATACAGGCTGGGCTAGCGTATGCTTTTTGACTGTGTCGAGTAACGCCTCGCGTGTAAAAGGCTTGGTCAGATATTCATCGGAACCCACCATTCTGCCGCGTGCCCGGTCAAATAATCCACTTTTGCTGGATAACATCACTACCGGTACCTTTTTATATTTCGGATTTTGTTTGATGAGCATGCAGGCTTGGTAGCCGTCGAGGCGCGGCATCACGATATCAAGAAAAATAATATCGGGGTGATGATCAATTATTTTTGCCATTGCATCGAAGCCGTCATTGGCCAGAATAATTTCGCACCCGGATTGAGCGAGAAATATCTCCGCGCTACGGCGGATAGTGTTGCTGTCATCCACCACCATCACCTTGATACCCGTTAAATCTGTCATTTCTTGTAAGTTCCCATGTTTGCAATACGTTATCATTCGTCATTAAACCAAGCACAAATACATTTGCATTATCGGCTGATTTTATCCGAAGTAATAACCTTTCTGCCAGTTATTCCCCGATTTTCCGCATTCCATTTAGCTGAAACTGTCTCATTTACGCCAGAAGGCGGCGGTAAACACAATAATCAACGTGTAAAACTCCAATCTGCCGAGCAGCATGGCAAAGCTGCACAGCCATATCTGGAAATCATTGAGCGAAGCATAGGTGGTTGCCGGGCCGATATCACCCAGACCAGGGCCAAGATTGTTCAAACAGGCTATTGCCGCCGAGAAAGCGGTAATTTCATCCAGGCCACTTAGTGTGAGCATCAAGGTCATCAGCACAATACTGATCAGGTAGACAAACAGGAATACGAGTACTGCAAAAATAATTTTGTGGGAAATGACGCTTTCTCCAATCTTGACGGGAGAAACTGCTCTGGGATGCATGATGGTGATCATTTCTCGAAAAAATTGCTGATAAAGTATGCGGACACGGATCATTTTGATTCCGCCGCCAGTTGAGCCCGATGAGGTGCAGAATCCTGACAGAAACAACATCCATAGAGGCGCGAATACCGGCCAGGTGGCATAATCGGTATTGCTATAACCGGTGGTCGTTGCCACGGATACCGTATTGAAGGCAGCATAGCGCAACGCTTCGATGGGATCTGTGTAAATATTCATTTTCCAGAGATAACCGGCAAGACCGATGCAGCTCGTCGCCACAATGAACAGAAACAATTTTATTTCGGGATCAGGCCGATAAGGAACAAAGCTTTTGGTGCGCCACACCATGAAATGCGAGGCGAAATTGATTCCTGCAATCAGCATGAATACGATCGCCACGGTCTCAATTAACGGAGAATTCCAATAGCCATAGCTGGCATCATGCGAGGAGAACCCACCCAGACCAAGAGTGGTGAATGCGTGGATGAGTGCATCGAATCTGCTCATTCCCGCCAGCCAGTAGGCGCAGAAGCAAAGTAGTGTCAAGGCAATATAAACCATCCACAGCCCTTTCGCAGTCTCGGCGATGCGAGGGGTTAGCTTGGATTCTTTCATTGGCCCCGGAATTTCCGCCTTGAAAAGCTGGCGTCCACCTACTCCCAGCATGGGGAGAATCGCCACTGCCAGCACGATCAATCCCATTCCGCCCAGCCAGATCATCAGTCCTCGCCATAAATTGATGGCGTAGGGTAGTGAATCCAGTCCAGTTAAAACCGTTCCGCCAGTTGCAGTCAACCCTGAGGCTGCTTCAAAATAGGATTTGGCGATACCCAGCTCCGGGAAATAACTCATAATGGGTAACATGCCGAATAATGGCAAGGACAGCCATGTCAGCACCACCAGCAAAAAACCATCGCGTATCTGTAATTCGCGCTTGTAATGGCGAGTTGCCAGCCATAGCACTGTTCCAGTACCCAGTGCGGTCAGCAGTGCCTGCAGGAAAACACTCAGCGATCCATCCTGGCTTAAGTAGGCAACCATGCAGGGCAGCAGCATTGTCAACCCGAACACAATGATCAGTTTGCCAAGGATATTAACTACCGCCAATAAATGATTCATCGTAACTGGCTTCTACAGAAAGGCCACATTTACCTGAAACAGTTTTTCAATCTGACGAACCATTTTTTTGTTGACGACAAATATGATGACATGATCATCCTGCTCGATCACGGTATCATGGTGTGCGATGATGACTTGTGACTGGCTCGGTTGCGGCGCTTTTACTTCATCCGGCTCATCGGGTGACGCGCCATGTGTGGATATGCCACGTACAATAGCACCGATTGTTGCGCCCTTGGGCAGCTTGATGTCGTCAATTCTACGGCCAACTACGCGGGAAGAATTGATATCACCATGCGCCACCAGTTCCAGCGCTTCAGCAGCGCCACGACGCAGACTGTGGACGACCGCGACATCACCCTGCCTGACGTAAGCCAACAAGGAACCGATAGTTACCTGTGCCGGTGAAATAGCGATATCGATACCACTACTCTGCATCAGATCCACATAAATACCACGGTTAATCAATGAAATAACCTTGTGCGCACCCATGCGTTTGGCCATCAGCGCCGCCATGATATTGTTCTCGTCATCATTGGTCAGGGCGCAGAATACATCCATTTCGCTGACATTCTCGCTTTCCAGCAACTCTTCATCGGTGGCATCTCCATGCAACACCAGCGTGTCATTCAAATCCTGCGCCAGCGTTTCGCAAACCTTGCCATCGTATTCAATAATTCTGACCTGATAATCCTGCTGCAACGCCATCGCCAACCGCTTTCCGATTTTTCCGCCACCGGCAATCATGACGCGCTTGACAGGCTTGTCCATCTGGCGCAACTCCCGCATTACCAGTCGTATATCGTTTGATGCTGCAATAAAGAATACTTCGTCGCCGACCTCTACAACGGTGCTGCCTTCAGGGATGATGGGGCGGTTATGACGAAAAATTGCGGCAACCCTGGTTTCAACATTGGGAACATGTTTGCGTAACTCCTGTAATTGCTGGCCAACCAGCGGCCCACCATGAAACGCCTTGACCGCAGCTAGGCTGATCTCGCCCGAGGCAAAATCCAGCACTTGCAACGCTTCCGGAAACTCAATCAGCTTTTCAATGTAGCGCGTCAGGATTTGTTCAGGGCAAATTGCAAAGTCAACGCAAAAATTTTCCTTGGAAAAAATGGTAGGGTGATCGAGGTACTCACTGTCACGAATGCGTGCGATTCTGGTTGGTGTGTTGAAAATGCTCTTCGCCAGCTTGCAGGCAACCAGATTGGTTTCATCGCTACCGGTAACCGCGAGTACGATATCTGCGTCATCCGCACCTGCCTGCTTCAAAATAGAGGGATGCGAGGCATTGCCGGTTATCGTGCGGAGATCCAGTCGATCCTGCAATAAGCTGAGCCTGCTGTTGGATAAATCGACAATGGTAATGTCGTTGGATTCGCCAGCCAAGCTTTCGGCAACCGTGGAGCCTACCCGGCCAGCGCCTAAAATAATGATCTTCAATCGTTAGTACCGGATTTATGAGTAACGATGTATTGTAACGAAATATGAAATATGGATTTTTAGAGGCGCACTTGCGTGTTTGTTGCAGGAGAGATGGGGTGGCTGATGGGGCTCGAACCCACGACAACCGGAATCACAATCCGGGACTCTACCAACTGAGCTACAGCCACCATATTTTCTGAGATTTCAATAACAGATCATGGGTTTTGCTCAACACAAGACACAAGATATGTATTTTTCATTTCTGGTGTGCCCGACAGGAATCGAACCTGTAACCCCCAGCTTAGAAGGCTGGTGCTCTATCCGGTTGAGCTACGGGCACTACTACTCAAACCGGGCTCGACTAAAATAATGCTAATGTGCAATTTGGTCGGGGTGGAGAGATTCGAACTCCCGACATCCTGGTCCCAAACCAGGCGCGCTACCAGACTACGCTACACCCCGTGAAGTCCGCTACTATACCTATTTACCGTGAATGCGTCAAATTCTGATCAGTGGCGCATGGAGAACAAATACGCCGCCCAAGTGTAGGGTCACCATCCAGCGTTCTGGCGTCCGGATATGTTCTTCCAGGGGGGGCTTTTCAGGTTTGATTCCGCGCGTGTTCGCTCCACTGACCAGCCTAACTATTTTTGTGACGCTACAAAAATGGCTGGAATAACTGATTTTCAGATGGTCTTTTTCTGGATAAATTCGATTTTATAACCATCAGGATCGTTAACAAAGGCGATGACAGTAGTGCCGTGTTTCATCGGGCCTGCTTCGCGTGCAACATGGCCGCCTAATTGTTTAACTTTTTCGCAGGCCGCGTAAGCGTCATTGACTTCGATAGCGATGTGACCAAAACCGGTGCCAAGGTCGTAATGATCGGTGTCCCAGTTGTGTGTGAGTTCCAGTACCGTACCTTCTGATTCATCCTGATAGCCAACAAAAGCAAGGGTGAATTGTCCTTCCGGGTAATCCTTTCGGCGTAACTCTTGCATTCCAAGTACTTGAGTATAAAATCGAATAGATTTATCAAGATTGCTGACACGCAGCATGGTATGCAAGATCCGCATTTTCTGTCTCCCTGATAGATGTGAATGTTGTGGGCATCGCATTGATGCGCGTTTATTTCATATCTTGACCATTTCAAAATCTTCCTTGCGAGCGCCACATTCAGGGCAGGTCCAGTTGATTGGCACGTCCTCCCAACGCGTACCTGCGGGGATGCCATCCTGCGGCCAACCTTCGGCTTCATCATAGATAAAACCACAAATCATGCACATGTAGCGGTTGTAGGTATTTTTATTTTCGGTGGTCATAATGGATAAGTGCGTCCTGTTAAGTTAGAATGAAGCGCCATTTTACGACATTATTACATGCCACAACCACCTCCCATTGTTCTGACTTTTGCCGCAAGCGACCCCAGTGGCGGCGCAGGCGTACAGGCTGATATTCTGACGATCGCCGGAATGGGGTGTTATCCCGTTTCCGTTATCACCGCCGTGACTGTGCAGGATACTGTCGGGGTGGAGGATTTTCTTGTGCTGGATGCCGAATGGATCGTTGATCAGGCACGTTCTTTACTCCAGGATATGCCTGTTCACGCTTTCAAGATCGGCATGGTTGGCAGTGTTGAAATTGTTGCGGCAATTACCGAAATTGTTTCGGATTACCCTGATATTCCATTGGTGATTGATCCGGTTCTCGGTTCGGCGCGGGGTGATGCGTTCGCGAATGACCAGGTTGTGACAGCAATGCGCGAAATGTTGTTTTCGCAGGCCACCATTGTCACGCCAAACAGTATTGAAGCCAGACGCATTGCGCTTGAATATGAGGATGACGAGGAAACAACCGGTCTGGGTGAATGCGCGGATAAGCTGCTGCAATTGGGGTGCGGCTATGTGTTGATCAAGGGCAGCCACGAGAATACACCCAAAGTGGTCAATACCCTCTATGGCCCGGGTGGTGTTTTGCGCTCGGATTCATGGGAGCGTTTACCTGGATCGTATCATGGCTCTGGCTGTACCTTGTCTTCCGCCATAGCCGCATTGCTGGCGCAGGGCGTTTCCATCAATGATAGTGTTTTTGAGGCGCAGGAATACACCTGGCAAACGCTCAAGGCCGGTTTTCGCGCAGGTATGGGGCAACATATACCAGATAGATTTTGGCTATGTCGCAATTAATTGTTGAATTGAGCGTCCAATGTGTATCGGTATGTAAAAAGAGGGGCGCACCATGAAA
>JAVVEX010000021.1:0-22809 GCA_032251195.1 Nitrosomonas sp. | reverse complement strand
TGGTGGTATAGGAACCCCAATATTACGAGTTTGTTTCTATCTATTAGATACTTACCTTGAAACGTCAACAGACCCTAGGGTATCTCTAAAAATATCGCCTTGTCTATCAATCATATGCTGCGTCAATGTTTTTTGTTTTTGCCTCGTCTTGTTTGAAACTCTGTATTTTAGAGACGCCCGTTAACCCAATTTAGTGATCTGCTCATTTATTTTTGCCAATGTTGCGCTGAATGAGGCCAAACGCGCTTTCTCCTGCGCGACAACCTTTTCTGGCGCTCGTCCGACAAAATCAGGATTAGCAAGTTTGGTTCCGGCCTTACCGATTTCACCTTCCAGCCTGAGTTTTTCTTTTTGCAATCGCTCGCGCTCTGACGCCACATTCACTTCTATTTTAAGCATCAGGCGGCATTCCGCAGCGATGGCTACGGGCGCATCGGTATCCGGCAGCCCTGCCGGTAAAATTTCAACAGTGGAGAGTTTCGCCAGCGCACACAGATAGGGAGAAAAATCTGCCAGTTGTTCAGGATGTTCACCGGTAATCAGCAACGGGACACGTTCAGCAGGCGACAGCTTCATCTCGCTGCGCAGCGTTCGGCAGGCATTGATCATTTCCCTGAGCCGCAGCACCTGAGCATTGGCCTGTTCGTCGATACGAGACAAATCAGCCACGGGAAAAGGCTGCGACATAATGCTGGCGCCTTGCCTGCCGACAAGCGGCGCGACTGCCTGCCACAGCTCTTCGGTAATGAACGGAATCACCGGATGCGCCAGTCGCAGCATGGCTTCCAGCACACGTACCAGCGTGCGGCGGGTAGCGCGTTGCCGTGACAGGTCTTCGCTGTTCAATTGCACTTTGGCAAGCTCGACATACCAGTCACAGTATTCATCCCATACCAGTTCGTATATCTCGCGCGCGGCCAGATCAAAGCGGTAGTCGGCAAAGTGCTTTGCAACGGCCTGCTCCGCCAGCTGTAGATGGCCGATGATCCATTTGTCCGCCGCTGAAAAACTGACCGGCAGCGACTCATTCAGCCCGGTATCCTTCTCTTCGCAGTTCATCAGCACAAAACGGGTCGCGTTCCACAGTTTGTTGCAGAAATTGCGATAGCCTTCACAGCGTTGCAGGTCAAACTTGATGTCACGGCCATGCGAAGCCAGGCTGGCGAACGTAAAGCGCAATGCGTCGGTGCCAAATGATGGGATGCCGTTTGGAAACTGTCTGCGCGTGGTTTTTTCAATTGCCTGCGCCTGACCGGGATTCATCAGGCCGGTGGTGCGCTTCTCAATCAGATCTGGCAGTGAAATGCCATCAATCAGGTCAATCGGGTCGAGCACGTTCCCCTTGGATTTGCTCATTTTCTGCCCCTCCGCATCGCGGATCAGGCCAGTGATATAGACTTCGCGAAATGGCACCTTGCCGGTAAAATACAGCGACATCATTACCATGCGCGCCACCCAGAAGAAAATGATATCAAAGCCAGTCACCAGCACCGAGCTGGGCAGAAAAGTTTTGAATTCTGAAGTGTCTTCCGGCCAGCCAAGAGTGGAAAAAGGCCATAGCGCCGAGGAAAACCAGGTGTCGAGCACATCCTCATCCTGACGCAGGTCATGCTTACCGGACAAGCGTCGCGCTTCTTCCAGACTATGCGCAACCGTTACATTACCATCGTCATCGTACCAGGCTGGAATGCGATGCCCCCACCACAGCTGGCGGGAAATGCACCAGTCCTGGATGTTTTCCAGCCATTGACGATAGACATGCGTCCAGTTATCGGGCACAAAGCGCACTTCGCCACATTCGACCGCAGCCAGTCCCCGTTGCGCCAACCCGGCCATCGCCACATACCATTGATCGGTCAACATCGGCTCAATCACGGCTTGGGTGCGATCCCCGCGCGGCACCATCATTTTGTGCGGACGTGTTTCGACCAGCAACCCCTGCGTTTGCAGTTCCGCCAGAATTTTTTTTCTGGCCTCGAAGCGATCCATGCCCTGATATTCAGCGGGTGCGCAATCGTTGATTCTGCCGTCGAGCGTGAATACATTGAGCGGAATCAGATTGTGCCGCAGTCCAATCTGATAATCGTTGAAATCATGTGCGGGTGTAATTTTGACGCAACCGCTACCAAAGGCCGGATCGACATATTCATCGGCAATCACCGGAATGGTGCGCTCGCTCAGTGGCAGCCGCAAATGGCGCCCGACCAAATGCCGATAGCGCTCATCGTCTGGATGGACAGCTACCGCCATATCGCCAAGCATCGTTTCCGGTCGCGTGGTCGCCACGATCAACCCTTGTTGTTCCTCCTGCACACCGGATTCCGCCGGCTCAAATGGATAACAGATATGCCATAGCGATCCATTTTCCTCGGTCGAAACCACTTCCAGATCGGATACCGCAGTTTGCAGAACCGGGTCCCAGTTGACCAGACGCTTGCCGCGATAAATCAGTCCATCCTGATGCAGGCGCACAAATACTTCCGTAACCGCGCGCGACAGTGTCTCATCCATGGTGAATCTTTCACGTGACCAGTCACAAGATGCACCCATGCGCCGCATCTGCCGGGTAATGGTCGAGCCGGACGTTTCCTTCCATTGCCAGACTTTTTCCAGAAAAGCTGCGCGCCCAATCCGGCGACGATCGATCCCCGCCTGATCCAGTTGACGCTCGACTACGATCTGAGTGGCGATACCGGCATGATCTGTGCCGGGTTGCCACAAGGTATTGTCACCGAGCATGCGATGGTAACGGATCAGGGCATCCATCAAGGTATGCTGGAAAGCATGCCCCATATGCAGTGTGCCGGTGACATTGGGAGGGGGCAGCATGATGCAATAGGCGCTGGCGCCATCCCGGCCATGAGGGGAAAAACAGTCTGCCGACTCCCAGACGGCATACCAGTGCTTCTCTATGTCAGCTGGGTCAAAACTCTTGGCTAGGTGCATAATGCGCTAACAATCCGTTAATTACGAAAATAAAGCTGGCCATTATAACCTGCCCATCCTTCTCCAGAAGCGTATCCCTGTTAAAAGTTTTTGGGCAAACGCTTGCCCAGTGCCCGCAGCAGGGTCAGGCGAGCGACGGGATCCAGTGTTATTTGTGCCTCCCGGATGGCATTATCAAAGGCAAAACACAATAGTTCCGAGATGTCCGTTTGCACAGGCCAGTCATGTTCAGCAAGCTCAATTTTCTCGGTAAGCAACGGAATTCCGCTGGCTTCAGGTGATGGTAACAGCGCAGACTGCTGCTCGGTCATTGCGCCGATTGCAGGCATATTGTCAATACCCTGCGGCTCGGGTTCCCGGATGAGGGATGGGTTTTCGCGCTGATAGCGTTGCAGCATCACGTCCAACCTGAGCAACAGGGCACTGTCTTCAGAATCTGCAACGTCCTGTTTTGATTCGCTATCCGTCATGATGCGCAATTGACTGTGAAAGTAGTTTACAAGCGGTGATGACGAACGTCATATCCCTGCGCCTGGTAATGCCGATAGCGTTTGCGCGCCAGCTGCTTGTCCAGATCGGTTTCATCAACCACCTCGATAATGCGTTTTGAGAACCCTGCTCCCCGGGGAACTTCAGCTCCAAGGTTGAGCAGGACATCATAGCGATCAACATCGGTCTGTATGGACTCAGCACACAGTACCACTGGTGTTATTCCAGACAGTTTGTCGCTTGTCAGACAATGCGGCACAAAACTGGTCGGCGAGAATGTCCATAAAAGCCTGTCGAACTGGCTGGCGACAGAGGCATCAGGCGCATCAACCAGTGTTTTCAGCTTTTTCTGCATGGCTTTTTCACAAAGGCGACAGGCAATCAGCAGCTTATTCGCCGTACCGGTGTAAAAATCGACTTGCGTGACCACGTCACCCGCAATCAGTCTTGTCTGGCAAGTGCCGCCAGAAACCCGGTCAGCAGAGGGACTGGTCGTCCGGTAGCGCCTTTTTCCTTGCCTGATTTCCAGGCAGTACCAGCAATATCCAGATGCGCCCAGCGGCATTTTTCAGTGAACCGCGACAAAAAACAAGCTGCGGTCACCGCCCCGCCCCATCTACCGCCGATATTGGCAATGTCAGCGAAATTGCTGTCGAGCAGTTCCTGATATTCTTCCCATAGCGGCAGCTGCCAGGCACGGTCATAGGTTTGTTCGCCTGCCTGCAGCAGATCCTGAACCAGCGATTCATCGTTACCGAACAGACCGGTGGCATTATGGCCAAGCGCAATCACGCACGCGCCGGTCAGTGTAGCGATATCAATGATGGCTTCGGGTTTATAGTTGCGTTGCGCATAGGTCAATGCATCACAAAGGACAAGTCTGCCTTCCGCGTCAGTATTCAATATTTCGACCGTCAGGCCGGACAATGTCGTAACGACATCACCCGGACGGGTTGCCTGGCCATCAGGCATGTTTTCCGCGGCCGGAATAATGCCAACCACATTGATTGGCAGCTTCATTTCAGCCACGGCAGTGAGCGTGCCCAATACACTGGCGGCGCCACTCATGTCGTATTTCATCTCATCCATGTCCGGCGAGGGTTTGATTGAAATGCCACCGGTATCAAAAGTAATGCCTTTGCCAACCAGCACAACCGGTTTTTCCATTTTTTCCCCGCCACGGTATTCGAGCGCAATCAGCTTGGCTGGTTGCCGGCTACCACGCGCCACTGCCAGCAATGCGCCCATCCCCAGCTTTTCCATGTCTTTTTCTTCGAGCACAGTGCATTTCAGTTTATAGGTTTTGGCCATATTCACGGCCTGTTCCGCAAGATAGGCAGGCGTGCAGATATTAGGGGAAAGATTACCCAGATCCTTGGCCACGTTCATGCCGTGCGCGGTGGCAATCCCCTGCTGCAAAGCGTTTTCCACTACCGGCAAGTCGGTTTTGTCCTCCAGCGGAATGACCACTTTTGTCAACGCGGGCATGTTGGGTTCAACAGTGCTTTTGAGGCGATCAAAGCGATAGACGCTTGCCTGTGCAAGCAGCACGACCTGCAGAATGCGCCATTCGATCGCTCGTTTTTTGACAATCAGATTGGCCAGGCAAAAACAAACATCTTTTGCACCGGTTTGATGCAGTGCTTTAAATGCCGCGCCAATCGCTCCGGTAAACGCTTTTTCACCAAATGTTTTCTCCTTGCCCAGCCCTACCAGTAACACACGTTTACTACTGATATTCGGCACATGATGGAGCAGCAAAGTGGAATTAGCCTTTCCGTTCATGTCACCCTGCGCGAGTAGTTTGCTCAAATAACCATTGGAAACTTCATCCAGTCGCCTGGCAGCTTCAGTCAGCCCACGGGATTCAAATACGCCCACGACCAGGCTGTCTCCCTGATATTTATCCAGATTAACGGGTTTAGTAAAAAATTCCATTGATGCTCCTGTTGTTTATTGTTTGATAATGGAAAAGTTTGCACAAAAAGCGCAAAGAATACAATGAACGCGGCAATTCATATTTTTCAGCATCTATCAAGCAAATACTGCCATTGGGTTTTATGCTGCCAAAACACCCCTGTTTTCATGACTTATACCAATACCCACAAGAGGTTGTTTATGATAGGATAAAAGCTGTATTATTAAAAAATAAAAATCAAGTGGTAAACAATACTAGAAATAGATCGCATCACTGTTTTTATTCGGTATCTGGCCTTGCTCGCCTACCTTGCCTGTCTAATGAACGCGGTGTTAAAAGATACCTGACCACCACACGCCCCACGGATGCTGAATGAAAGATACCCTGCTTACTCAGTTACGGTTTTGCACCAAGCTGCCCAGCTTGCCCTCAATCGCCATGAAGATCATCGATCTCGCCGGCAAGGCTGATACCAACCTGAATCAGGTCGGTCATTATATCTCGCTTGATCCTGCGTTAGCCATCAAGATTATCAAGTCTGCCAATTCGCCATTGTACAAATCGCGCCATCAGATCAACAATATCAGCCAGGCTGTCAACATTCTCGGCATGCATGGTGTGATGACCATTGCACTGTCGTTTTCATTAACAGACTCGCTAATGAAACAATCCGGGAATATGTTAAGCCAAAGCAAAAACGGATTGTTCTGGCGCCGGTCGATCACCTCCGCGCTGGCTTGCCGGGCACTGGGCAACCGGCTGGGCATGGACAGATTACTGGATGACCTGTTCCTCGCGGCATTGTTGCAGGACATCGGGATGCTTGCCTTCTGCGCGCTGCTGCCAGATGACTACTTAGCGACGATTGCCACTGCAAACGATCATGATGAAGTCTATAACATGGAGCGCGATAAATTCGGGCTTGGTCACGATGAACTGGGCGCAGCATTGCTTGCGTACTGGAAATTGCCGGGCTACATCATCGAAGCATGCGAACACAGCCATCATATGGCCGGTTCAAATCAACCCGGCATCAAGGAATGTGTTGCCGCATCAGGCAGCATCGCCGAGTATTTTCTAACCCCCGGAGATGAGACCAAGATCATAACGGCAATCAATGCGATCGACAGCAACCTGGGATTCGACAAGCTTGCATTGATGGAAGTATTGGAGGATATGAAAAATGAGCTACAACACGTCGAGGAGTTGTTCGCCATCTCCATTCTCAGCTCCGGTCAGCTTAATAGCATTGTTGACGAGGCACGCGAACTATTGACAACGCGCACGCTCGTCAAAATACACGAACTGGAAAACAAGGTACAGCATGATGGCTTGACCGGTGCGTACAACCGCTCCTATTTCGATGACGCTCTGTGCAGCGAATTTCTGTTCTCCTACCAGCAGGAAACTCCCCTGTCACTCGCCATGATCGACATCGACCATTTCAAGATCGTCAACGATACCTATGGCCATATTGCCGGCGACGGCATCCTGGTAGCAATCGTCAAGGCTATTTCCGCGAAGATCCGGCAAACGGATTTGCTGTGCCGCTATGGTGGAGAAGAGTTCGCGCTGATTCTGCCGGGCACGTCGGTCAACGATGCGCGCCATCTACTGGCAAGAGTTCAGGAGAACATTGAGGCAATCGCTTATAAACTGGATAGCGGGCATATCATTAAGGTTACTGCTTCAATTGGCCTGGCAGTCAACATGGATCGAGAAAAATCTTTCGAAAACAGCCGTAAAATGCTGGAAGCGGCCGATTGCGCCCTTTATAAAGCCAAACATGCCGGACGAAATCAAATTGTGCAATGGAATCCCGCTATGGTTTCGCATTCACAACAACCTTGATCGCTTATCTGGCGCAATCCTTCCAACTCCAGGATACCGCCAGAATATTGATATACCCTTCTGCCTGCACAAGCAGCCATTCCGCTAACGTGCCCCGAGAAGCCAAAGCCGGTATAATCCATTGCATCGATAAGAACAGGATTATTTCAAAAACTACCAATGTCTTCAAAACTTGAATTTTTACAGAGAACACCACTACTGACCGGCGAGGATATCCCCGCCAAGCGCGAAGAAATCCGCACCTATTTCCATGCCACGCTGGATCGTTATGAGCAATTGTTTGAAACTCTGAGCAACAATGACGCCTACTATACCAAACCGATTGCCTTGCGTCATCCGCTGATATTCTATCTGGGTCATACCGCCACCTTCTTTACCAATAAATTCATTCTGGCCGGCCTGTTCACTGAAAGAATCGATCCTCATCTGGAATCGATTTTTGCTGTCGGTGTCGATGAAATGAGCTGGGATGATCTCGATACAACGCACTATGAGTGGCCGACCGTGGAAAGTGTCATGGCCTACCGGCGGGCAGTGCGAAACAAGGTGGATGCGCTTATCAGCACTTTGCCACTGACATTACCTGTTACATGGGATAGTCCGTGGTGGGCAATTTTGATGGGGGTGGAACACGAGCGTATCCACCTGGAAACCTCTTCGGTACTGATTCGTCAGCACCGACTCGATCATGTCAAACCGCACCCGGCATGGCCACCCTGCCGTATCAGTGGAAAAGCACCGGAAAACCAGATGGTGGCGGTGACTGCGGGGAATGTAACGATCGGCAAGGACAGATCGAATGATTCGTTTTACGGATGGGATAACGAATATGGCCATCATGAAGCCGAGGTTGGTGCCTTTCAGGCGAGCCGTTATCTGGTCAGTAACCAGGAATTTTTGTCTTTTGTGACTGCAGGCGGGTACCAGGCAGATGAATTCTGGGAAGAAGAGGGGCTCGCCTGGCGGCGGCATACGGGCGTGACACATCCAACCTTTTGGGTGCGCAAGGCTGATCAATGGCTGCTGCGGCTCATGGCCGAAGAAGTTCCCATGCCGTGGAACTGGCCGGTTGAAGCCAATTACCATGAAGCCAAGGCTTTCTGTAACTGGAAAGCGAAAACAACTGGCCAGCCAGTGCGCCTGCCAACTGAAGACGAGTGGTATCGCCTGTATGAGGTTGCCGGTCTGGCTGACATTCCGCGTGATGCGCCTGCCAGAGGAAATCTCCATTTGGATTTTTACGCATCCAGTTGCCCGGTGGATGAATTCCGGCAAGGCGATTTTTATGACATCATCGGTAATGCTTGGCAATGGACGGAAACACCCATGCACCCATTTTTCGGCTTCGATGTGCATCCGTTATATGACGATTTCACTACGCCAACCTTTGATGACCAGCACAATCTCATCAAGGGCGGCTCCTGGATTGCCTGTGGCAATGAGGCGCTGAAAGCAGCGCGCTATGCCTTTCGGCGGCATTTTTTTCAGCATGCTGGATTTCGCTACGTTATTTCCTCGACATCAGCAATTCAGCCCGGCTCACGTTATGAAACGGACAAGCTGCTATCGGAGTATGCCGAGTTTCACTATGGAGACAGTTACTTTGATGTCCCAAATTTCCCGCGCGCATTGGCAGAGCTTGCAATCAGCGCAATGGGAGACCGTCCCGCGCGCACGGCCCTGGACCTGGGATGCGCTTCCGGGCGGGCAACTTTCGAGCTCGCTAGACATTTCGATCACGTTACCGGCGTCGATTTTTCCGCCCGCTTCATCAATCAGGGCGTACAGCTGGCTCAGCAAGGCGCACTGCGCTATACGCTTGTTGATGAAGGCGATCTGGTGTTTTACCGTGAGCGTACGCTGGCCAGTCTGGGGTTGGAAGCAGTCAAGAACAAGGTTACTTTTTTTCAGGGAGATGCCTGTAATCTCAAGCCGATATTGACCGGATTCGATCTGATTCTCGCAGCCAACCTGATCGATCGTTTATACGATCCCGCCAAATTTCTGGAAAGCGTCCACGAGCGACTCAATCCGGGCGGATTGCTGCTGATCGCCTCACCTTACACCTGGCTGGAAGAACATACCAAGCGATCCGCATGGATCGGTGGCTTCAAGCGTGATGGCGAAAGCTTCGGCACGCTGGATGGGCTCAAGGCTATACTTGGTCAACATTTCCGATTGGTTAAAGGCCCAGAGGCAGTTCCTTTCGTGATCCGCGAAACTTCACGCAAATTTCAGCATACCTTGTCCGAAGCGACCATCTGGGAGAAAAATTGACGGATCTGAGTCTGTTTGACCGCGAGATCGACCGGTCTGGCACCTTCAGTACAAAATATGATGCTCGTCAGGCGATATTCGGCCATGCTGGCGTAATGCCACTGTGGGTGGCTGATATGGATTTTGCCGCACCAGCTGAAGTTACCGAAGCTTTGCGCATACGTGCAACGCACCCTATTTATGGCTACACCCAGGCGCCGGATAGTGTTTATACCGCACTGATCAACTGGTTAAAACAGCGCCATGGCTGGGAGGTTTCTCGGGAATGGATCGTGCTTTGCCCTGGCGTAATGCCTTCCGTCACGACCGCCATCCTGACATTGACCGAAGCAGATGCGCGCGTGATCGTGCAGCCCCCAGTCTACTTCCCGTTTTTTTCGGCTATCGGAAAAACCGGCAGACAACTGCTGAAAAATCCGTTACGACAGCAGCAGGATCAACGCTATGGCATGGATCTTGAGACCCTGTCAGCGCAAGCGGCAACAGCACGCATGATGCTGTTTTGCTCTCCGCACAATCCGGTTGGTCGCGTCTGGCGCAAATCGGAGCTGCTTGATATGCTGGAAATTTGCCAGCGTCATCAGTTAATTGTCGTGTGCGACGAGATTCATGCAGACTTGATATACCCTGAGTATCAGCATCAGGTTTTAGCAGCACTGACAGATAATCCGCAACAAATCATCACGGCGGTAGCACCCAGCAAAACTTTTAATATCCCTGGCCTGAATCTATCGGCATTGATTGTTCCCAATCCGCAGTATCGCAAAGCAATCATTGATTATCTGGACAAACTGCATATCAGTGTGACTAACCCATTCAGCCTGGTCGCATTTGAGGCGGCGTATCAACATGGCGAGTTATGGCTGGATTTCCTGATGACCTATCTGGCGCACTCCCGCGATCTGGTGCAGCGATTTCTCACTGAATACCTGCCGGAAATAAAACTGATACCGCCACAGGGAACTTATCTGCTGTGGCTGGATTGTCGTGCGCTGGGTATGAATGATGATGCGTTAAACCGGTTTTTTATTTTCGAAGCAGGCATCGGCCTGAGTCCAGGCGTTTTATTTGGTGCGGAAGGAACAGGATTTATGCGCATGAACCTAGCCGCTCCCCGGCACAAGATTCAGCAGGCACTTGACAATATAATTGGGGCAGTACACCGTTACCGGCAAGGGCAGATTTAAGCGGGTTCCTTAGAGTAACGCTCTAATAACCTCCTCGATCTGCTTCTTTTTGATACGCCCAAGGTGAGTATTGACGATATTACCGCTCTGGTCAATTGTTACCGTAAAAGGTAGCGCGCCTTGTGGATTGCCCATTGCTTCCGCCAGGATGAACGCGTCAAACTCCCCAACAACTACTGGATAATTGATACCAAATTCCTCGTTGAAAGCGGCAACTTTTTTTACTTCGTCGACAGCAATGCCAACCACCACGACGCCCTGTTCCCGATAGCTATCATAGGTATCGATCAACTCAGGAATTTCCTCGCGACAGGGTGCGCACCAGGTTGCCCAAAAATTGGCGATAATAATCTTCCCTCGCCATTGCTCGCCCTGCTGAACGGCACCTGTCACATCAGTCAATGCCGCCTTGAAAAACGCATCGGCACCAGCCTGTTTTTGGCTGCTGGTCATGTGCAGACTGTTATCAATTTGCCTGGATTTGTAAGCGAAACCGGCTGCCAGCGACAGAATCGCGGCGACGACATAAAACGAAAACCTGCTGGACTGAGCCATACTTGATCCTGATAAAATGAAAAGACAAAGACAGAAAAGGCGGATTATATTAACACTGCGTTGAGCACTGTCAGAAAATCATCCTTGTTCAAGTACCCAATAATTCGAATCCCCGGAATTTCCTGTCCCTGCCGGTCGAAAAACAGAAGCCCCGGTGGGCCGAACAGATTGAAGCGTCTGAGTAATTCAGCATCATCCTGGCCGCCGGCGGTCACATCGATTTTCACCAGCGCAACATCCCGCAAGCGTGCCTGGATTTTTGAATCGCTAAAAGTAAAACGCTCCATCTCCTTGCAGGATACGCACCAGTCAGCATAAAAATCGATCATGACATGACGTCCACGGGATTGCTGAATAAATTCATCCAGTTCAGCAACAGTTTTGATTCTCTTGAATGGCAACTGCCTGTTTTCTTCATTCCCTGCATACGGATTACCGGCACTGCTGGCAGAGAAATTGAAACTGGAAAGCGGCTGCAGAATATCACGACTGCCGGAAAGCACGCCGATCAGGATGGCAATACCGGTTAACAATGCAATAACGCCTACGCCTTTGAAGAGCTTCTTGAACCCGCTTGCCTGCGCTGGCAGCGGATCAAGCGCATGCAGATAAATAGCAGAAATAATGAGCAGCGCAGCCCATAACAGCATATATACAACACCGGAAATAACAGGTGAAATCAACCATATAGCAACAGCCAGCAGCAATACGCCGAAAAACTGTTTGATGGACTCCATCCAGATGCCGGATCGCGGCAACACTGCTCCGGCAGATACGCCCAGCAGTAGCAGCGGCACGCCCATACCGAGCGCCATGACGAACAGAGCAGATCCACCCAGTATCAGATCCCGCGTCTGGCTGATATAGAGTAATGCGCCAGCCAGTGGCGCAGCTACGCATGGACCGACGATCAGAGCGGATAACGCACCCATGCCAAATACGCTGGCAAGATGCCCGCCTTTCAGCTGCCCGGTTTCAGCCGACAATCTGTTTTGTAGCGATGACGGCAGTTGCAGTTCATAGAAACCAAACATGGAAAAAGACAGCAGCACAAATATAAGGGCAAACGTTCCCAACACCCAGGTATTTTGCAGTGCCGCCGACAGCATCGAGCCAGATAAACCGGCCACTGCACCAATAATGGCATAAGTAATCGACATGCCCATCACATACGCCAGCGACAGAATAAAACCACGGGTTTTCGAAAGATGCTGCCCTTTGCTGGCGATAATGCTGGATAAAATCGGAAACATTGGAAATACGCACGGTGTAAACGCCAGCAACAGGCCAATTACAAAAAATCCGCTTAAAATCAGCCAGTAATTGCCACCGGCAAACATCTGCTCAATTTTGTAGGTTTCCGTCTCAAAAATCGGGGCAGCTGACGAGGATGCGGGGGTTTGAAACAACTGCGCAGCAGCATCGCTTCTGGTTGACGCGACCGCATTCGGGCTGATTGCGCCGGCAATGGCATTAACAGAAGCCAGAACAGCAGGCAAGACAAGCTTGTTGGTCTTGTTGATCGGGGCATAGCAAACGCCAACCGGTTCATTACAGCCCTGATAAGTCGCCGCAAGTGCCAACTCATTGACTGCGGCATCATCACGTTGCAATGAAATAATCGCCTGCAGTGGTTGATAATAAACTTCTGTCTGCCCAAAAGTCAGGTCTTCTTTCATTTTTCCAGCCGGAAGCGTCACCTTGTCGATTCGGATCCCTTCGCTATTGGATTCAAAGACAATCTTGTCACGGTAGATATAATAATCCCTGGCTGGCGTCAGTCTGGCAATTAACGTATTGGCATCACGCACCTCCAACGACAGCTTGAAAGCCTCATCCGGTGGCAACAGCTCTTGTTGCGTTCCTCCAAAACCTGCCCCGAATCTTTCGAGAATCGACTGCAAACCAGAAGCCTTTTTCTCTTCCGCAATCGAAAATGTACTGACAAAGCACAGTAAAATAATTAAAACAGTTTTTAGCCAATGCTGCATACGATGATCACCCTATTATCAGTTTGTCTCGTCAATCACCCATTGTGAATAAGCAGGTGACGCTTTATCGAATGAGACTGCCAGAATTTCCGGCAGTTCGTAAGGATGCAGCGCCTTGATGGTTTTTTCCACCGCGCTGTAATGCCCCGCAGTGGTTTTGATCATGACCGGAACCTCTTCCGTTTCCCTCAATTGACTCTGCCAGCGATAAAGTGAACGGCACACCGGAAAGATATTGACACAAGCAGCCAGCCGATCGCCAATCAAACAGTCTGCCAGCGCCTTGGCGCTTGCTTCATCCGGATAGTTTGTCAAAATCATTAGAGATTGCGATGTTGTGACTTTTTCGGTCATCATACGTACTCCTGACGTTAAAAGATTGCAGACTACCTCTAAAAATCCATATTTACGAGTACCCTTTTCGAGGATTGTCTGCCAAGGAACCGAGAAATAATAAGTCGGACAAATATGGGGCACTGGCATAGGGCACTGGCGGGATGCGACACACCAATCGCGCCAGTATTTTTTATTCGCACCTTGTATTATTCAACTCTGTCTAACTCTGGATTTTTAGAGGCGCCCGTATGTTATTCTTCTATTGTAAACCTAATCAACATAATTGAAAAATTCAGGCAGGAACATGATTTACCCTGATATTTAACTTGCCTGCAAAGATTTTTTCGTTTTTAAAGCCGCTTCTAAAAATAGGTATCTCCATGAAAAAACTTTTTCTGTTTCTACAGATGATCACCATTATTTTTCCTGTCGGAGTTTTTTTTACTTATATCATTATGGATGAAGGCGACCAGTTCACGTTCGTGCACTACCTGATGACCGTATTAAGTGCGCTTCCTTTTTTTCTGTCACTTTTGATCAGATTTTTTTTATCAGGCTTCGAAGACAAATAGACTCTACAATGACATTAGCATGAAGTCGTCCGCATTCAACACATTATTATGACAACAAATAGACTATTGCGCCTGTTACAAGTTGCACTTATTTTCCTGCTTCCCGTCCTGGCATTAACAGCTCATGCCGAGAAACGTTATGCCAGCGATCAGATTGAAGTGCTGCTGCGCACAGGACCAAGTCACAAACATGCAATCGTGCGTATGCTCAAAAGTGGGGTTGCAGTAGAAGTATTGGAGCATGACAAGGCAAAAGGCTATAGCAGGGTAAAACCCAAAAATGGCTCGGAGGGCTGGGTATTGAGCAGGCACCTGATGACGGATCCACCTGCGCGAGAGCTGCTGGAAAATCTGAGCACCCTGATTTCTGGCGCGGAAAGCAGGCTCGATAGTCCCGAAGCGCAGGCCAGCCTGATCAGACTGGAATTCGAAACACTGACAAAACAAGTTACCGCCACGGAAAAAGACAACAAACTCCTCCAGGAAGAGCTGGTCAGCATCAGGGAAACCGCTGCCAATGCAATCGCATTGGAAAGCCAGCATGAAGAAATGCTGCAGCAAACAAATGTAATGCAAGCGAAGCTCGCTGAACTAGAACAGGAAAACGCCACACTCAGCAGCCACATCCAGAGAGACTGGTTCTATGCCGGTGCAATCGTTCTGTTTGTAGGCCTCTTGATGGGTCTATTTATTCCTCGTATTCAGTGGCGAAAACGATCCCGTTTCAGTGATTTCTGAAAGCTATCGCAGAACCTGCCAGGCTGAATTTTTTCTCGCTACAATTGCTACTCCCGGACAGTCTTTTTTAGCCAACCTCCAAAAATTTACGGAGCCGGATCTGCATCATTCGAGCAAAATCAATGCGCTCGGGTGACGCACCCGGATAGAAAAGTGATTTTTATTACGCGATACCCAGCCACGAACTTCAAGGCGCTTATTCAGGTAATGTTCCAGTGACGGAAATAGCGCTAGATCACTATTCGCAATACGAATATCAATGTTGCCGCTGATAATCAGGCGAGTGTATCGTCTGCTGCGTTTCACTTTTCGGGTTTTAGCGTGATAACGCCGCCATCCAGCTGGTTTTTCGGTCAGACTGGCAAGTGGACGGGGCGCGTAATGAGCCATTGCCCAGATTCCCAGCCGCTGCCTCTCGGCTTGCTGTTGCGCTCTGATCATCGCATCGGCATGGCGGATATTAGGTGGAATGATTGCGATTGCGGCCAGTCCCTTTGCCACTAATGAGAGGTTGATATGCTCACCGCTGGCCAAATAAAGATGCGCCAGTTCGCGCTGGTAATGATCCTGTTTTTGACGATCATATTCCAGGTAAACATTACGTCCCTGCAATTTGTCTTTTAACCAGGTTTTTGCGGGAACCCCACCTGGCTCGCCGGCGCGATTGTGACTGTCAATTTCAGGTGCATTGACCCCCAGTAGCCTGACGCGTTTACCGCCTTCGAGCGTAACCGTATCGCCATCGGACACTCTGATAACACGATATGCAATCCGCGATGGCTGAGGATCCAGTTTTAACGACCGCGCATTCGGTGTCTGTATATCCGAGTAGATCGGATTGCCATGAGCATCCTGCGCGCGGTAAATCGTACTTGCCAGACCAGCTGACGTTGACAGCAGAACGATAGCAACGCAAACTAGCCACCGGTTTATAAACGCCACTGAAAATACCGGATTTGTCACAACACTTCGTTGCTCATGAAAATATTTTCCTGTCTGCTAAAATGTGGTTCATTTTTTTCGGTAACATGCTTTTTGTGATAAAAAGAACTCGATATGGGGATTGACCAGGCCATTGACTCCGCGTTCGAGCCGTTATCCCGCGTTGTTTCCTCGATTGTATTTTTCAGCGTCTCCGTGATGGGTCTGGATATCCAGCTCATTCTGCTATGGCTGGTGGCAGCAGCGCTTTTTTTTACATTGTATCTGGGTTTCGCCAATATCCGTTATTTTACGCATGCAATCCACTTGCTGCGTGATACTAATGGAGACAAAAATCCGGACGGGGAAATCAGTCGCTTTGAAGCGCTCATGACATCGCTATCCGGTACGGTCGGGCTGGGCAACATTGCCGGCGTGGCGGTCGCCATCTCTGTCGGTGGGCCGGGAGCCGCATTCTGGATGGCGGTCATGGGAGTATTTGGCATGTCAACAAAGCTGGTCGAGGTTTCGCTCGGAGTTAAATACCGCCAGCATGGTTCCAAACGCCATCCTGAGAAAATCTCTGGCGGACCGATGTATTACCTGCGCAGCGCCTTTGACCGTCACGGTTATCATCGCCTGGGCAGTTTCATGGCTGCCTTGTTTGCCATCTGCTGTATTGGCGGCACGCTTGGTGCAGGCGGCCTTTTTCAGGTCAATCAGGCATATCATCAGGCGCTGATTATCACGGGGGGCGATACCGGGTTTCTGGCCAATCATGGCTGGTTGTTTGGAATAGTGACCGCGATACTCGTCGGCCTGGTTATACTGGGCGGCATTCAATGGATTGCCGCAGTTGCCGGGCGGATTGTCCCATTGATGGCAATGATCTATATTCTGATGGGTTTCATTGTAATTGGCATGCACTTCGAGGCAATTCCGGCGGCAATACAGACCATCGTTGAAATGGCGTTATATCCACAAGCAGGCGTGGGTGCCGCGCTGGGCGCGTTGCTGGTTGGCGTGCAGCGTGCTTCATTTTCAAATGAAGCCGGGCTGGGTTCTTCAGCGATTGCGCATTCGTCCGTTAAAACGAATGAACCCGCCAGTCAGGGAATCGTTGGCATGCTGGGACCATTCATTGACACGGTCGTCATTTGTTCGATTACCGCACTCGTCATCGTCATTTCGGGTGCTTATGAAGAAGGCAACGGTATGGAAGGCGTCACATTGACCTCAAGGGCGTTTTCCACAGGGTTAACATGGTTTCCCTATATGCTGGCTGCAACAGTTTTTCTGTTTGCGTACTCCACCATGATTTCCTGGTCATATTATGGGCTAAAATGCGCCACCTACCTGTTTGGTGAACGCGACAGCATCGAAGTGGTCTATAAGCTGCTATTCTGCCTGACAATTGTTGTTGGCGCCTCCGCTGAGCTGTCCAACATCATCATGTTTACGGATTCCATGGTGCTGGCGATGGCTGTACCCAACATCATCGGTCTTTTCATGCTGGCGCCTGAAATCAGGCGGGATCTGAAGGCGTATATGCTACGATATAAAAATGGAGCGGAAGTGGCGATCCGCAGCGGGCATTGATCAATCCGGTCGATCTGCATCTTCGTGCCAGACTTAAATTTTAAAAATCACTACAACCCTTGTTACCCGTGACTGAAAATACGCTGGTAAAATTTGATAACGTCAGCTTCTCCTATGGCGAAACACCTATTCTGAAAGGTGTTGATCTGACTGTTACTCGCGGGCAGGTGATTGCTATCATGGGAGGAAGCGGCTCCGGTAAAACCACGCTGCTGCGCCTGATTGGCGGTGAAGTCCGGCCATCCTCCGGAACAGTCCATATTGCAGGTAAGATCGTTCATGAACTTAATCGTAATGCACTGTTCAAGCTGCGCCGTAAAATGGGAATGTTGTTTCAGTTTGGTGCACTATTTACGGATTTGTCGGTATTTGATAACGTCGCCTTCCAGATGCGCGAACACACCAATCTGTCTGAAGACATGATTCGAGATCTGGTGCTGATAAAACTGCACGCCGTCGGGTTACGTGGCGCGCACCATTTGATGCCAGCAGAACTTTCTGGCGGTATGGCGCGCCGGGTTGCGCTTGCGCGTTCGATTGCCCTTGATCCGATGCTGATGATGTTTGACGAGCCATTCACCGGACTCGACCCGATTTCGTTGAGCGTAATCGGCAGCCTGATTCGCCGTCTGACTGATGCGCTTGGCATGACATCGATCCTGGTCACGCATGATGTGCAGGAATCCTTGCAGATAGTCGATTATGTTTATTTTCTGGCAGATGGCAAGATAGTCGCGCACGGTACGCCTGACGAAGTACGTCATTCAGACGCGCCGTTCGTGCACCAATTCATTCATGGCGCCGTCGATGGCCCGGTACCATTTCACTACCAGGCAAGGGCTTATGCCGATGACCTCAAAATTTGCGGGAACAGCCTTGATTAACCATATTACAGCGATTATCCAACGAACAGGTCACCGGACGATTGACAGCATCTGGCGACTGGGTTGCGCCAGCCATTTTATTCTGCTGGTTCTGCTCAAGTCCATGGCCAGTTTTGCCCGCCCGCGCCTGATCATACGGGAAATATATTATGCCGGCGTGATGTCGCTGGTCATCATTCTGGTATCAGGATTATTCGTTGGTCTGGTACTGGGATTGCAGGGCTATGAAACTTTACAGAAATTTGGCTCGGAATCGGCGGTGGGTACGCTGGTTGCCTTGTCACTGGTTCGAGAACTGGGACCGGTAATTGCGGGGTTGCTTTTTGCCAGCAGGGCCGGCTCAGCAATGACGGCTGAAATTGGCCTGATGAAAGCGACCGAGCAATTATCGGCAATGGGTATGATGGCGGTCGATCCAATCGCGCGTGTCGTTGCGCCGAAATTCTGGGCAGGTATTTTTTCCATGCCGTTACTGGCCGCAATGTTTTCAGTCATGGGCGTGTTTGGCGGCTATCTGGTGACCGTGGTCGTAATCGGTGTGGATGAAGGATCGTTCTGGTCACAAATGCAGAGTGCGGTCGATTTTCGTTACGACATTGTCAACGGCGTCATCAAAAGCTGCTGCTTTGGCGTGGTGATCACAGCGATTGCCGTATTTGAGGGCTTTGACGCCCCGCCAACCGCAGTAGGTGTATCGGGGGCGACTACCCGTACCGTCGTCACGTCATCACTTGCAATTCTAGGATTGGATTTTGTATTAACGGCTTTCATGTTCAGAGGGGTAGCTTGATGCAACGAACAGTGATGGATTTTTGGGTAGGCGTGTTTGTCATGATAGGTATCGGCGCGTTATTGATATTGGGCATGAAGGTTGGTAACCTCACCAGTTATCAGAGCGGAGACAGCTATACCTTGCTCGGAAATTTTGAAAATATTGGTGGCTTGAAGATTCGTGCGCCGGTTAAAAGCGCCGGAGTTGTCGTCGGCCGCGTCACGAATATCGAGTTCAGCCTTGAAACATATGATGCGGTTGTTACCTTGAGTATAAGCAATCGCTACCGTTTCCCAAAAGATACGTTTGCCAGCATTCTAACGTCGGGACTATTGGGCGAACAATATATTGGCCTGTTGCCAGGCGGCGATGAGGCCATGCTCGAAAATGGCGAACGATTTATGAAAACCAACCCGGCTGTCGTGCTGGAAGAAATGATAGGACGCTTCCTGTTCGACAAGGCCGCAGGCGAGTAAAATGTTTATCAACAAATAACAAACTATAAGCTATGAAACCACTATTAAAAATACTACCGTTTGCTTTAGTCATTTTGGTTATATATGCCCTGCCCGTATCTGCTCAGGATGATTCACCTGACGGCATTATCAGACATACGGTAGATGAGGTAACGGAAATTCTTCGCAAGGATGACGGTATCAAAGCGGGTGATCAGGACAGAATACTGGGACTGATCAAGGAAAAAATATTGCCACATTTCAGTTTTCCACGCATGACGCAACTGGCCATGGGGAAAAACTGGTCAAAAGCATCCAACGAACAGAAGAAGACAGTGGTGGAAGAATTTCGCACCCTACTGGTGCGCACCTACGCCAACTCGCTGACCAACTACCGTGATGCAGTCATTGAAATTGAAAAAACGATAATCGATCCCGCCACCACCCGCGCGACAGTCAAGGCCAAGGTAGCTCAAGGTAGTGGACGGCAACCGGTACCTATTGACTATTCCATGGAAAAAACAGCATCGGGATGGAAAGTTTACGACGTGACAGTGGCAGGGGTCAGCCTGGTTACAAATTACCGGGGCACGTTTAACAGCCAGATTCGCGATAGCGGAATAGATGGTCTGATTGCGACACTTTCCGAAAAAAACCGCTCCCTGATTGGGCAGTAGCGTTCCAGGCTGATCAGGATGATAAGTATCCATGTCGAAAATAATCAGTTAAGTGTTATCGGATCTGTAACGTTTGCCAATGTCAACGAGTTGACCAAAGCGGGGATGATCGTCATGACTCAAGCAGAACCCGTTGTCAATCTGGCGAAAGTTACAGAACTGGATTCATCCGCAGTCAGCATGCTGCTGGCGTGGTTGCGTACCGCCCAGCAGCATGGACATTCACTTCGGCTGGTTAATTTGCCACAGAATCTGGCAAGCCTCATCAAGCTGTATGATCTGACCGAATTGATACCATTTGAATCAAACTGTCAAACTGACTAAAGAGTATCTCTAAAAATTCAGAGGTTTAAACAAGATGAGGCCAGAACAAAAAATATTGACGCAGCATACGATTGATATGCAAGGAGATATTTTTTGCGAATACCAACGTATTGTAACGAAATATAGATTTTTAGAGATGCCCTAAAACCTGATTTTCTGCTATTCAACCTGAAGCACTTCTACCCGTTTATTTTTGCTTAATGACACTCGCCATCGAAATCTGGCAACTGACCAAACGCTACGGAGCACTGACTGCACTCGATGCAGTTGATCTGAAAATAGAGCCGGGAGAATTTTTTGCATTACTCGGATCAAATGGCGCGGGCAAAACCACGCTGATCAGCATACTTGCCGGCCTGGTCAAGCCGACCAGCGGTACCGCCAAGGTAATGGGATACAATGTTCAGTCCCAGTACCAGCAAACGCGCAAACGGTTGGGTGTGGTTCCACAGGAGTTGGTCTATGATCCGTTCTTCAACGTGCGTGAAATGCTGGTCATGCAATCCGGCTATTTTGGTATCAGGCATAATGACGCATGGATCGATGAAATTCTGTTCCGGCTTGATCTGGAGAACAAGGCGCATATCAATCTACGCGCGCTATCCGGCGGAATGAAGCGGCGGGTATTGATCGCTCAGGCGCTGGTACACAAACCGCCTGTCATTATTCTGGATGAACCTACGGCAGGCGTGGATGTTGATTTGCGTCAAAGCTTATGGCAATTCGTACAACAACTCAATCAGGATGGGCATACTGTCGTGCTGACCACGCATTATCTGGAAGAAGCGGAAGCATTATGCAACCGGGTTGCCATGCTCAAGTGTGGCCGGATCGTTGTACTCGACAGTATCGACAACCTGGTGCGCGCCATTCATGACTATACGCTGCTGCTGCGCCTGTCTGCGGACACGCTGCCGGAAGGATTGCAGTCGTGGCCGATCAAACATGATCCGGTTGGCGGGCTGTACCGTATCGGCATCAAGGAATATACCGAGATTGAAACCATCCTGTCACTGCTGCGTCAGGCCGACGTAGAAATTATTGACTTTCAGTTGCAGCAGCCCGATCTCGAAGATGTATTTGTCAGAACCATGGAAATGGAACCGGCCACCATCTTATGACTGGTTTTTACACACTGCTGCACAAGGAATTATTACGCTTCTGGAAAGTTGCGTTTCAGACGGTGCTGGCACCAATACTGTCCAGCCTGCTTTACCTGATGATCTTTTCCCATGTACTGGCCGAACGGGCACAAGTGCATGCCGGGGTGACGTATGCCGCCTTTCTGGTGCCGGGGCTGGTCATGATGGCCATTCTACAGAATGCATTCGCCAACGCATCCTCCAGCCTGATTCAGTCCAAAATCACCGGTAACCTGGTATTCATTCTGCTAACCCCACTGTCGTATATGGAAATATTTCTTGCCTATATTGGTGCCGCCGTAATGCGCGGACTGATGGTCGGACTGGGCGTCTACCTATCGGCGCTCTGGTACTATCCAACCTCGCCCCAGTCACCTGGCTGGGTAGTGGTATTCGCCGTGCTGAGCAGCGCCATATTGGGCGCGATGGGATTGATCGCCGGCATTGTGTCCGATAAATTCGACCAACTGGCTGCTTTCCAGAATTTCATTATTCTGCCACTGACATTTCTTTCAGGTGTTTTTTATTCGATTCACTCGTTGCCACCCATGTGGCAATTTTTATCCCACCTGAATCCGTTTTTCTATATGGTGGATGGGTTTCGTTACGGCTTTTTTGGTTTTTCCGACATGTCACCGTATATCAGCCTGATGATTATCCTGTCGTGCCTCGCCATTATTTCAGGAGGGGCGTTGTGGATGTTAAGGAGCGGCTACAAAATTCGCCATTAAACCTGTGCTATTATTTTTAATTTGTCAAATTCAAAGGAATCAATATGGTTACCGCAGAATCAATTGAACATACCATCAAATCTTCTCTGCCATGCGAGTGTATCAAGGTGGAAGGAGATGACGGACATCACTTCAATGCCATCATCGTCAGCAATGAGTTTGAAGGTAAAAACATGGTGCAGCAGCATCAACTGGTTTATCGCGCACTCGGTGAACGCATGCGCGAGGAGATTCATGCCTTGTCCATGAAAACCTATACTACCGCGCAATGGGCGGTGACAAATCAATCACCTTCCTGAGAAACCAAGTTACATAACACTAACTGTTTACGGGCGTCTCTAAAAATATTACATATCAATCATATGCCGCGTCAATATTTTTTATGCCTCTATACTATTTTCAGTTTGATCTGAGTGTGCGTTAGGCAAGCAGTAAGAAGGCGTA
>JAVVEX010000020.1:0-22870 GCA_032251195.1 Nitrosomonas sp. | reverse complement strand
AAGCGAAATTACGAAAGTATGGTGGCCATAGCATGTGGATACCTGTGGCTACCTATGTGAAATGTCAACAGCCCCTAACTATAAATATATTAAATGAGATTTTCTGAAAACTGGCTCAGGACCTTTGTTGATCCATCATGTAACAGTGATGCGCTGGCGCATACCCTGACGATGGCGGGACTGGAAGTTGAAAGCGTGGTTCCTGTTGCCCATGATTTCCGACAGGTGGTTGTGGCAGAGATTATAACCATGCAAAAACACCCCAATGCCGACCGGCTTAATGTATGCAGAGTAAGTGTTGGGGAACATGCAGCGGATTCATTGCAGATTGTTTGTGGCGCCAGCAATGTCAAGCCAGGGATGAAGACAGCCTGTGCCTTGATTGGGGCGCAATTGCCTGGATTAACTATCAGGCGGGGCAGAATTCGTGATGTCGAGTCTTTTGGCATGTTGTGCTCCGCCACGGAACTTGGATTGAGCGATGACACGGCGGCAGGCATCATGGATTTACCCGATGATGCGCCCGTTGGTCAGGATTTCAGGCAATACTACGCGTTGGATGACCGTGTCTTTACGCTTAAATTAACACCAAACCGTGCAGATTGTCTCGGTATGCATGGGATTGCGCGTGAAATTGCCGCCATTACTGCTTCCCCGCTGACTTTGACACAATTATTACCTGTTCCCAGCCAGATTCCGGACACATTGCCAATCCAGATAGAAGCGCCTGACGCCTGTCCACTCTACTGCGGACGCGTTATCACCGGCATTGCTTCAGACCGACAGATCCCGTTATGGATGGCGCAACGACTGCAGCGAAGCGGCTTGCGAATGGTAAATGCCGTGGTTGACATCGTCAATTATGTACTGCTGGAAACCGGTCAGCCGATGCACGCATTCGATCTCGATAAAATCACACATACAGACCAGCATGCAATAAACGTGCGATATGCCCGAACCGGTGAGCATTTGCAGCTTTTAAATGGTACCGATCTGCCGCTGGATAACAATATGCTGATCATCGCCGATCATAAACAACCGCTTGCACTGGCGGGCATCATGGGTGGCAGTGAAAGTGGCGTCAATCAACCACAAACCAATGCGATTTTTCTGGAGAGTGCATTTTTTTCACCGGCAGCGATCAGTGGCAAGTCCTTTGTGCTTGGCTTTACTTCAGATGCTGCTCATCGATTTGAGAGAGGGGTTGACTTTTCCTTAACACGTGCGGCTATAGAGCGTGCGACGGAATTGATCTTGCAGATATGTGGCGGTAACGCTGGGCCGGTGAATGAAATTCGGCACGATACGTTCTTGCCACAGCGCAGTTCCGTGCGCGTTCGTCTGACGCGTATCAACAGAGTGCTGGGCATACGGCTGGAGATGGAGGAAGCGGCTGGCTACTTTGGCAGATTGAAGTTCGATTTTACCGCTGAAGAAGACTCGTTCAATATTGTGCCCCCCGCTTTCCGGTTTGATCTGACGATTGAAGAGGATTTCATAGAAGAAATTGCCCGTATTCATGGTTATGATCGAATTCCAACAAGTGTGCCCAAAGCCTCCCTGGCAATGCTGCCGGAACCAGAAACCGGATCAGTACCAATCAAACGATTACGCCAGATTTTAACTGCACGCGATTACCAGGAAGTGATTAACTATGCCTTTGTGGAAGAAGCGTGGGAAGCAGATTTTGCGGGTCACAAAAACAGTTTACGGCTAAAAAATCCAATTGCCAGCCACATGAGCGTGATGCGCAGCAGTCTTCTGGGAGGACTCGTCAATAATTTGCAGTTTAACTTCAACCGCAAACAAAATCGGATCAGAATCTTTGAAATTGGGCGCTGTTTTCTGGCAGATGCTGATAATGATGAAGAACGAGAAACCGAGAATATCGCGGGTTTATGTTTTGGCAGCGCCTTACCTGAACAGTGGGCTGTCAAAAGCCGTGAAATTGACTTCTTTGATGTCAAAACAGATATTGAATCCCTGTTCGCACCAGCTAAAATTCAGTTCGAGCATGATACACATCCGGCCATGCACCCAGGAAAATCAGCCAAAATTATAGTGGATCAACAAGTTGCAGGCTGGTTGGGCGAACTGCATCCACGGTTATCTGCCAAATATCATTTACCAGGTGCAACGGTGCTATTTGAGATCAACATTACATCCACCACTCCACGCACGTTGCCAGGCATGCGCGCACTATCAAAGTTTCCACCGGTAAGGCGCGATATAGCGGTTGAAGTGGATACCTGCATGGCTGTACAGACAATAATCGATGCGATGTATCAACACAAAGCTGATATCGTTTCCGAGATTGTACTGTTTGACTTGTATAGCGGAGAGAAGCTAGTGCCAGGCAAAAAAAGTTTAGCTTTCCGCCTGTTATTGCAGGACATCGAGAAGACACTTACCGACCAGGAAATAGACCAGGCAGTGAATGACCTGATCGACATGCTTGCCAGCCAGTTTGGAGCGATACTCCGCAGCTAGCTGATCTGATTGGTCGGGAGAGAGATCAAATCATAATTGCTGTTATACGATTTTTTAAACGATGATGATTTTTTTTGGAACACCACATTTTTACCTTAGAGAGGCTGATATGGCATTAACTAAAGCAGATCTCACTGATTTGTTATTTGAACATGTTGGACTGAATAAGCGCGAAGCCAAGGAAATAGTAGAATCATTTTATGATGAGATGCGTGCCACCCTGGAAGAGGGGGATGGGATCAAACTATCTGGTTTTGGTAATTTTCAACTGAGATCCAAACCTGAACGTCCAGGACGAAATCCAAAAACTGGCGAAGAAATTCCTATTTCAGCCCGGCGGGTCGTGACATTCCATGCCAGTCAGAAGCTAAAGTCAATGGTCGAAAAACATTACAATGGACAAGCAAAAACCAAGTAATGTATTGCCACCTATTCCAGCAAAGCGGTATTTTACCATTGGAGAAGTAAGCGAATTATGCCTGGTTAAACCACATGTACTCCGATACTGGGAACAGGAATTCACTCAGCTCAGCCCGATCAAGCGGCGCAATCGCCGCTACTACCAGCATCAGGAAGTAATCCTGATTCGGCGTATTCGCGAGCTGCTGTATGATCAGGGTTTTACGATCAGCGGTGCTCGCAATCATCTGGTACCAGGCAAGGATGGCGCTTCCATTCTGGATATTACTGATCCGCCGCCTTTGTCAGGCATCACGCTAACGACTGTAAAACAGGAAATCAAGGATATCCTGACATCGCTGCGAAACACATAACCGGGCAGCTTCACTGGACCATTACAATGTTCAGTGGCGTGATCACCCCTTGCCGATATGCAGGCTATATATTTTAGCGCCGGAGCTTGTCTGCGCTCAGCGAAAGTATTCATTCTGAATATAATCCCGAACTTCTGGCATATCCTTGTATCCGCTATAATAAAATATAGCGCTTCCAGCTACAAAATCAGCTTTGTGCAGCTTTTTATATTCTTCAAGCTGAGACAGGATGGCGTATTTATTCGGGAATCCCCAGGCATTATAAGCGCCAGGGATCAGCATCATTTTGCGCCCGGTAGGGTTCTCCGATTCATGCCGCATCATCTCTTTATAAACCATGAAGCCCATTTCTTCCTGGGAATGGTAGCCGTAAACAGGATATCCGCAGGCTTGCCATGCGCCATAGCAATCAAATGAATATAAATCGGCATTATGGATCATGTTAACCCCGGATAGAAAAAGCTCGGCATACGCCATGTTGTGCCATATTTTTATACCGGGGATGTTTGCCTTGAATTGAATGGCTGCCTGCTCCATGGTGGCGAGAGTTTGTGAAAATCCTGCCGCAACATCATCGCAGGCAGTTTTCTTGCCGCGCTGGCAAGCAAGTCTTATGACCCAGGCTGGCTCATCCATTAGAATGATTAGTGTTTGCCCCTGATTCTTGTGCTGATTTATCTCGTTGATCAATAAATCAATATCGCCATCAAACAAGCCTGATTCATTTGTAAAGTAATCGGTTACCATAATTGTCGCGCCAAGGCCTTGCGGGTTGTGCTCCTGGAATCTGGCGAATTCCCCAAGCTTGTACGCAAAGCCATAATTATTGCTGTATGGTGCAATTTCCGCTATTTCTTCAGGGGCATGGATCAATACCCCATAATATTTATCTGCGGCATTCGCTGTGCTTGCGGCATTTACTGTGCTCAAAATTGTGGCATCCATGTCGGAGGTATTTTTCTCCTGAAACCTAGCGAATTCCTCGGACTCATACGCAAATCCGTCATTATTGCTGTGTGGCGCAATCTCCGCTATGTCTTCAGGGGCGTGGATTAATGCCACATAATATTTATCTGCGGCAACAGCTGTAATGCAGACGCTTAATATTATTAATCCTGAAAGTAATCTTTTAATCATTCGCGATTGGAAAATTCGTATCATAAGTAATAGTGCTTATCAAGCCGAGATGCTCGCCAGCCAAAACAGTCAAGGACAACGTACGGCAAAAAGCATTCCGGCATGCAACTGACGGAAGATATTATGGCGTATTCACAATTTACCTCTTGTGGCGAGAAATTATATTGTAATACGTCTGAAACATGTGGATTTGCGTCATCGTCCAGCGCCCCACCTATCCTTCTCCTTCCTGCTGTTTGACTAACTGAATGCACTGAATCACCGCCTGATTTCTACGCGGCCATCCTGGCGGGCAAGACCGCTGATCACGCGGCCTGCCTGATTGCGTATCTGCACCAGCTCGCCTGTTGCCGCGTCTGTCAGGGCACTGCCCTCGGTGCTGACGCTAAACCCTGTTCCTGTCATTATTAACTGTACCTTCTGGCCGCGCATGATGACATGCGGGGCGCGCAATTGAGTCTGACGGATGGGTTGGCCTGCGGCGAGGGCCGTCATAGTGACTTTTCCGGCTGCCTGCCGGGGTTCAAGAATCACATCCCGGGAGAAACGCACCAGATTGATTTCCCGCATGATCATATCCTGCTCAAGCAGCGGTTTACCAGCGGCAATTGCATGCGTGGTATGCGCAGCTTGCGCAATAACCGCTATTTCAACCGGGACATAAAGTGTCCAGCTGTTTGCTCCGTGACAGCGCACGCCGACCGAGAATCGTCCCCACATCTTTGCGCCGGCAGGCAGAAACGTTTCAAGATAGTCGCATGGCTGGCGCGCCAGTCTGGAATCCGGTATGCCGGGCTTGATGATCACTTTGCCCGGCAGGTTCTGCGTTCCATTTGCAACAAAATTTTCGATTGCCTCAAGCATGGTGTCAGCAGAGGTCGGTGTTTCCGCCGAGGCCATGGCGGGCCACAGTAAACAAAAAAATACGATCAGTTGCGGTGTCTTCATCAGATTGTCCGTGGTTGTTGGCGGCGGGTCAGTACGGCTGTTTTTGCCGCTTGCGGTAATTTTTGCCGCATGCGTTGCATGGTAAGGCGGCGGCGCCGGGGCAAAAGCTGGAACTGAAGGAGGATTATGTATTTCTTCTGTTAATCAAAGCGAAATCAGGCTTTATGAAAGCTGGCATGGTTCATGCTTAGTATTAATTGTGATTATTCAACAGGAGAAGATCATGATCAACAAGCTCGACAATATGCTTGGTTTTCATCAAAAGGCTTTAAATATGAGATCGTCCAGACAGACATTGCTGGCAAGTAATATCGCCAACGCAGATACGCCGGGGTTTAAAGCCAGGGACTTTGATTTTTCCAGAGCATTGCAAACTTCGCTCTCATCCAGTCAGGCCAAACCCGGCTTGATGACGACCGCAGCCAGGCATATCAATCCTGCTGGGTTTCGTTCGATTGGCTCTTCGCAGGCGCAGTACCGTATTCCGCAACAACCGAGCGCGGACGGTAACACGGTAGATATGGATACCGAACGCATGCAGTTTGCCGACAATGCGCTGCGCTATGACGCCGGTCTAACCTTTATCAGCGGTCAGATCAGAGGTTTGTTATCTGCTATCAGGGATGGAAATTAATCATGTCGTTATTCAGTATTTTCAATATTGCGGGTTCATCCATGGCGGCGCAGTCGCAACGGTTGAATGTCGTCTCCAGTAATCTTGCCAATGCGGACAGCGTGACCAGTTCTACCGGTGAGGCTTATCGCGCGCGGCAGGTTGTTTTCAAAACCATTGATGTTAATGAGACGGCCAAGGGCGTCAAAGTGGCGGGCGTGGTGCACGACCCCTCGCCGATGAAGGTGACGTATGACCCCAAGCATCCGATGGCGGATGAAAAGGGATATGTCACATCCCCCAATGTCAATGCAATCGACGAGATGGTCAACATGATGTCGGCATCACGTTCCTATCAAAACAGCGTGGACATGATGAATACTACCAAGACGCTGTTGCAGAAAACACTTTCGATTGGTCAATAAGGAGATCCACCATGAATCAGGCAGCAAACGTAAATTCCAGCATTTCACCGTTGTTGAACAGCAAGGGAGAGAGTTTGACGGCAGTGCGCAAAAATGAGGAGGATCCGCAAGAGCGCTTTCTGAAACTGTTGGTAACGCAGATGCAGAATCAGGATCCATTAAGCCCGATGGATAACGCCGAAGTGACCAGCCAACTGGCGCAAATCAGCACCGTCAGCGGCATCGACAAACTCAATGCCACGCTGGAAAAACTGGTGGCGAATGCGGACGCCAGCAGCTCATTCGAAGCAGCGGCCATGATCGGGCGCGGTGTATTGATTCCCGGCACCTCCATGCAGGTTGAAAAGAGCGCGGGAATTGGTGGTTTTGAACTGACGGAACCTGCCGATAAAGTCGTGGTGACAGTCAAGGATGCGGCCGGTATTGCGGTGCGTGATATTGATCTGGCTGCGCAGTCACTGGGGGTCAATACGTTTATCTGGGATGGGTTGAGCAATGACGGCACCCAGGCCGCTGATGGGCGCTACAGCTTTTCAGTGAAGGCGATACGCGGTGAAGATGCGGTCACAGCGACCACACTGGCTTTTGGCACAGTCAACAGTGCCGCGCCGGGCAAGGATGGGGCATTGCTGGACGTGGGTGAACTGGGGTTTGCCGACATGAATGACATTAAAAAAATATTTTAGGAAAGGAGTATAAATCATGGGATTTCAACACGGATTAAGCGGGCTGAACGCGGCTTCAACCAACTTGGATGTGATCGGCAACAATATCGCCAATGCCAATGTGGTCGGTTTCAAACAGTCACAAGCGCAGTTCAGCGATGTTTTCGCCAATTCGCTCGGTGGCGCTGGTGGCAACCAGGTCGGGATTGGTACACAGGTGGCGGCGATTGCCCAGCAGTTCTCACAGGGCAATATCAGCAATTCCAGCAATCCACTGGATATTGCCATCACCGGCGGGGGATTTTTCCGCATGAGCGACAATGGCGCAATCAGTTACAGCCGTAATGGTCAGTTCCATCTGGACAGCAACGGTTTTCTGGTGAATGCGGATAACTTGAATGTGACTGGATTTACCGCCAATCAATCGGGCCAGATTATCGCCGATGCCCCTACCAATCTGCAACTGTCCACCGCTGAACTGACACCACAAGCTACCAGCAAATTTTCCGCCGGGGTTAATCTGGATTCACGCACCGATGTACCGTTGCCATTGCCGGCATTTGATGCCACTAATCCAGCGACGTATGCCAGTTCCACTTCTGGTGCAATTTTTGACAGCCTCGGCAACTCGCACACACTGACACTGTTCTTTCAGAAAACTGCACCGGCCACCTGGGAAGTTTTTGCCGCTGTGGATGGCGCGACGGATGCGGCTGGATTGCCGGTGGGGGTGACGCTGGGCGGCGCAGCTTCAACGACCATGAGCTTTGATACCAATGGGGCATTGACCGCGCCAACCGGGCCAGTCACAGCCTCGGTGAATTTACCGGTGATCGCCACTAATCTGGGAAGGGCCGACTGGGGGGCGACTGCACCACTGGATTTCTCGTTCGATCTGACCAGTTCCACCCAGTTTGGCAGTAATTTTGGCGTCAACAAACTGAGTCAGGATGGCTTCACCTCGGGTCGCCTGGCGGGGTTCAACGTGTCCGATGACGGCACCATCAAGGGCAACTATACCAATGGTCAGAATATTACATTGGGGCAAGTCGTGCTGGCGAGCTTTGCTAATACAGATGGCCTCAAGCCGCAAGGACGCAATCAATGGCTGGAAACGGCGGATTCCGGTCTGCCGCTGGTGGGCGTGCCATTGAGTGGTACGCTGGGTTCGCTGCAATCCGCCGCAGTGGAAGAATCCAATGTTGATTTGACTGCGGAACTGGTCGGGTTGATCACCGCGCAACGGGTGTATCAGGCCAACGCGAAAACCATTGAAACACAGGATGCGGTTCTGCAAACCCTGGTCAATCTTTAAACAGCGTAACTGAATGACGATCACAAAAGGGATCTAAAAAATGGATCGAATGATTTATACCGCGATGACCGGTGCGTTGCATACCATGACGCAGCAGGCAACCGTTTCGCACAATCTGGCGAATGCTTCGACCACCGGCTACCGGGCGCAGTCTGATGGTTTTCGCGCCGTGCCCGTTTATGGCGACAGTCTTCCTACCAGAGTATTTGTGCTGGATACAACGACTGGCTCAGATTTTACGCCGGGCCCCATTCAGCATACCGGGCGTCCGCTGGATATAGCAGTACAGGGTGAAGGCTGGCTCACGGTGCAGCTGGAAAATGGTGAAGAAGCCTATACCCGTCATGGCAACCTGCAAATCGATGCCAACGGCGTGCTGATGACTCGCGATGGTCGGAATGTCAGGGGAGATGGCGGTGTCATTTCCATCCCGCCCGATAGTCGCGTCATGATCGCCAAGGATGGCACGGTTTCAGTCATTCCTGATGATCCTAAAGTAACTGCGGTATCCATCATTGGCCGTCTCAAACTCGTCAACCCACCCGCCGAGGAAATGATCCGGGGAGATGATGGCCTGTTTCGCCTAAAAAATGGCGAGGCGGCGCCGGTTGATCCGAAAGTGGCGCTGGTGGAAGGTTCCCTGGAAGGCAGCAACGTCAATGTGATCCATGAAATGGTCAAGATGATCACCCTCGCGCGGCAATTCGATACGCAAATGAAAATACTTGAGAACGCGCAGCATAATTCGCAGCAGGCCAGTGAGATTCTGACGCTCAGAAATTAATGGCCAGCCAATCAGTTTCGATCAAAGGACAAATATCATGACACGTGCATTATGGATTTCAAAAACCGGTCTGGATGCCCAGCAGACCAAAATGGATGTGATTGCCAATAATCTGGCCAACGTCAGCACCAATGGCTTCAAGCGGATGCGGCCAGTATTCGAGGATCTGCTTTATCAAACCTTGCGTCAACCGGGCGCGCAGTCTTCCGAGCAGACCCGCCTGCCATCCGGCTTGCAACTGGGAACCGGCGTGCGGCCAGTGGCGACCGAAAATATTTTCATGCAGGGCAATTTGCAGCAAACCGGTAACCCACGCGATGTGGCGATCCAGGGCGAAGGCTTTTTCCAGATTTTATTACCGGATGGCACGCTGGCGTATACCCGCGATGGCGCCTTTCAATCGGATGAAAACGGACAACTGGTGACTTCCAGCGGCTTCATTGTGCAACCAGGCATCACCGTTCCACCGGATGCGCTGAGCATCACCATTGCGCGCGATGGCACGGTTTCGACATTGACACCCGGTACGGCTGCGCCGGTACAGGTTGGGACGTTGCAGTTGACCCGCTTCATCAATCCGGCGGGACTGCAACGCTTTGGTGAAAACCTCTATCTGGAAACGGCAACCAGCGGCGTCGCCAATCCCGGCATTGCCGGCACTAACGGCATGGGATTGTTGAATCAGGGATTCGTGGAAACCTCCAATGTCAATGTCGTCGAAGAGCTGGTCGAAATGATCCAGACGCAGCGCGCCTATGAGATCAATTCACGTTCGATCCAGACATCGGATCAGATGCTGCAAAGACTGGCGCAATTGTAATAACCATTTTATCCCTGAAGTGATTCTGGACATCATGAAATCAATAAACTGTTCCGGTATGCGTGGCAAGTTCTATATTGCAAGGCTGGTACTGCTCATGCTGGTTGTCGTGGTGTCGGGCTGTGCGATAACGCCCAAACCCGGCGTGCAGCAACCGATGACCATCCGACCGGAAATTCCGCCGCCGGTACCGGTAACCGAAGCGCATGGCAGCATCTATCAGACAGCGTTTGGTCGCCAGTCCGGCAGGCGTTACATTCCCTTGTTTGAGGATCGGCGCGCGCGCGGCATCGGTGACACCATCATCGTTACGCTCAACGAGCGCACCGATGCGAGTAAAAAAACCGGCAGCAACGTGAAACGCGAGAGTGAAACCGGGTTCTCGATTCCTGATTTCATGGGGCTGCCACTCAAGAAACTGTTTCAGGACGTGTCACTGGAAACGGAGTCAACCAATAAATTCGACGGCCAGGGCGCGAGTTCCAGCAACAACAATTTTACCGGCACGATCGCGGTGACGGTGATTGATATTCTGCCCAATGGCAATCTGCTGGTCAGTGGCGAAAAGCAGATCGGCATCAACCAGGGGCATGAATATATTCGCCTGTCCGGCGCGATCAATCCAATCAACATCATGAACAATACCGTGTCCTCAGTACAAATCGCGGATGCCCGTCTCGAATATCGCGGCAGTGGTTATCTGGATGAGGCGCAGACGATGGGTTGGCTATCGCGTTTCTTTCTGTCGGTCTTACCATTTTGAGCGAGTATGAAAATGATTCTGCGTAACATTGTATTGGCTGCCGGTTTGTTGAGCGCGTTACTCGCGCCCGCGCTGGCCGGAGCTGAACGTATCAAGGACATCACCAGTATTCAGGGCGTGCGCGCCAATCAGTTAATTGGCTACGGGCTGATAGTGGGATTGGATGGCACTGGCGACCAGACGCAGCAGGCGCCGTTCACGATCCAGAGTATCGTCAGCATGCTGGGGCAGCTCGGCGTCAATCTGCCGCCGGGCATCAACATGCAGTTGCGCAATATTGCCGCAGTCATGGTGACGGCTAATTTGCCAGCGTTCGCCAAGCCAGGACAGCATATCGACGTGACCGTGTCCTCAATGGGGAACGCCAAGAGTCTGCGTGGCGGCACGCTGCTGATGACGCCGCTGAAAGGCATTGATAATCAGGTTTATGCGGTTGCACAGGGACATCTCGTCGTCGGTGGTGCCGGCGCCGGCGCGGCAGGCAGCAGCGTGCAGATCAACCATCTGAATGCCGGACGTATCAGCGCAGGCGCGATTGTCGAGCGCGCAGTACCAACCGTGCTTGGCCAGGATGGGCATATTCATCTGGAATTGCGTGATACCGATTTTACAACCGCCAGGATGGTCGTTGAAACCATCAATAGCCGTTTCCCGTCGGGGACCGCTACCGCGCTCGACGGGCGCGTCATTCAGGTCAGGGCGCCAATTGACAACAGTCAGCGCGTGACGTTCATTTCCCAGGTTGAAAATCTGGAAATCAATCCGGCGCAGGGCCCGGCGAAAGTCATCATCAATGCGCGTACCGGCTCGGTCGTGATGAATCAGGCGGTGATGCTGGCAACCAGCGCCGTGGCGCATGGCAATCTGTCCGTCATCATCAATACCCAGCCAATTATCAGCCAGCCGGGGCCTTTTGCGGAGCGAGGGGAAACGGTCGTCGTGCCACAATCCCAAATCGAAATCCGTTCGGATGAGGGCAATCTGATGCTGTTGCCGGGTGCGGCCAGTCTGGCGGAAGTGGTCAAGGCGCTGAACGCAATCGGCGCCACGCCACAGGATCTGCTGGCGATTCTGCAGGCGTTGAAAGCAGCCGGCGCGCTGCGTGCCGAGCTCGAAATCATTTAATGAGGCCGACATGATCAACACACCCGATCTTACCAGCCAGCTGGCAATTGATAGTCAACATATCGAGAAATTGCGCCATCACGCCAGACAAAACCCCGAAGAAGGATTGCGCCAGGCTGCCAAACAATTCGAAGCATTATTTGTCAACATGATGCTGAAAAGTATGCGGGATGCTTCGCCCGAAAAGGGGTTGTTTGACAATGAGCAATCGAAATTCTATACGCAAATGCTCGATCAGCAGATGGCGCAGAATTTTGCCGAAAAAGGCATTGGTCTGGCTGACCTGATTGTGCAGCAATTAACCCAATCAATCGATGCGGATACCCATCCGGAAACCGCAATCGGTGAGGCAAACGCGAAGCTGGATACACTTGCCAATCAGCAAGCGGCGCCGCTGGTCAATCTGTCACCCAGTCAACCAAGGGATTTGCCCGTGCGGTTGTGGGCAAATGATTCCCGCGCGGCAATGGCAAAACCCAATTTTTCCGGCATGACGCCAACGCAAGCCAGTGAACCGCTGGTGGCGCTCAAACCGGAACGCATGGCAATAATGGCGCCGACGTTGCGTCAACCCCGGGAATTTGTCGCTGAGTTATTGCCACATGCCAGAAAAATTGCGCAGGAAACCGGAATTCCTGAACGATTCATGATCGCGCAAGCGGCGCTGGAAACCGGTTGGGGCAAGCATCGGATTCGTGACAGCAACAATGCGCCAAGCTTCAACCTGTTTGGCATCAAGGCGGGTTCTTCCTGGCGCGGCAGGGTTATTGAAGCAACGACCACCGAGTTTATTGATGGCAAGCCACAAAAGCTGAGCGAGAAGTTTCGTGCCTATGCTTCATTTGAAGAGGCGTTTCGGGATTATGCCAATTTGCTGCAAAACCATTCCCGCTATGCGCCTGTGGTGAAAAGCCGCAGTGCAACAGCGTTTGCGTGGGGGTTGCAGGAGGCCGGTTATGCGACTGATCCGCACTATGCCAAAAAATTGATCAATATCATCAACAGCGATGTTTTTAACATCAAGGCAACTGGCGGATAAAAGCAGGTCAACAGGGTTAATTTGGTACGGAATCTGCCGTTAACAACGCTCATTAGTTTGTGAAAATATAAGGATTGAATCATGGGAAACAGTATTCTGAACATCGGCGTCTCCGGTCTGCAAACCGCACAGGCGCAATTGTTGACCACCAGCCACAATATCAGCAACGCATCGACCCCCGGCTATAACCGCCAGCAGGCAATTGCCAGCACCAATATTCCAGATCTGCGTGGAAATGGATTTATTGGCCAGGGTGTGCAGGTGTCGACCGTGCAGCGCGTATTCAGCCAGTTTCTGTTTACCCAGGCACTGCAGACACAAACCCAAAGCAGCCAGCTGGACAGTTATTACAACGAAATCAAACAACTCGACAATCTGCTGGCAGACACATCATCGGGATTGACTCCCGCATTGCACGCCTTTTTTAACGCGGTGCAGGATGTCGCGACCAACCCCGCTTCCGTGCCTTCGCGTCAGGCGATGCTGAGTAATGCCGAAGCGCTTACGGGACGCTTTCAGTCGATGGATCAGCGTTTCAATGAGGTGCGCGATGGCGTCAACAGTCAGCTGACCAGCACTGTCGACGAAATCAATTCGCTGGCGCAACAGATCGGCAGAATGAACCTCAATATTCAAACGGTGGAAGGTTCATCCGGTGGGCAGCCCGCCAACGATCTGCGTGACCAGCGCGATGCGTTGGTGCGGGATCTGGGCAAGCTGGCCAATGTCAGTGTTGTCCGGCAGGACAATGGTCATCACAATGTATTTATCGGCAATGGTCAGGCGCTGGTGGTGGGTTCGGAAACCATGGCACTGAAAACGGTGCCTTCCAGGGAAGACCCGCAGCGATTGACAGTGGCGATGGATCTGGGCAACAAAACCGTGCTGATTCCGGAACACCAGTTGCAAGGTGGCAGCATGGGTGGACTCATCGCGTTTCGCAACGAGACACTCGATCAGGCACAGAATGAATTTGGCCTGCTGGCGCTCGGCCTGGCAAAAACCTTTAACGACCAGCATCGCCTTGGGCAGGATTTAAGTGGCGTGCTTGGTGGAGATTTTTTTAAAGTACCCGAGCCGGGAATATTATCTGCGCACGATAACGCACCTGCTTCCAGCGTGACGGCGGCCATCAGCGACGTCAGCAAGTTGACCGCCAGTGACTATCGTCTCGATTACGACAGCACAAATTTCACGCTGACGCGATTGGCTGATAAAAATTCGGTCACGGCACCCACTACAGGTCTGCCCTTGACGCTGGACGGGTTGAGCATCACCAGTAGCAACATGCTGGCGGGCGAACACTTTGTCATTCAGCCCACTCGTCAGGCAGCAAAAAATATTGAGGTCGCCATCAGCGATACTGCGAAGATTGCCGCAGCCGCACCAATTCGTACTGAAGCCGCCACCGGCAATACTGGAACTGGCAAGATCAGCGCGGGCAAGGTGGATACTCTGGATGCGAATCTACAACAGCCGGTGACACTCACTTTTACCTCCTCCGGGCAGTTTAATATTGTTGGTACTGGCGCTGCGGCAACTGGCCTGACATACACATCCGGCGACGATATCAGCTTCAACGGGCTGACGGTGCAGATCAGCGGTGAGCCGGCAGCAGGGGATACGTTCAAAATCGAGGCCAATACCAGTGGTGTCGCGGATAACCGTAATGCGTTGCTGCTGGCCGGGCTGCAAACAAAAAACACGCTGCTGAATGATACGGCGTCGCTGCAATCCGGTTACGCCAGACTGGTCAGCCAGATCGGCAACAAAACCCGCGAGCTGGAGGTGATGAATACGGCCCAGGCGAATCTGCTCGCGCAGACGGACCAGTCGCTGCAATCCCTCTCTGGCGTCAATCTGGAAGAAGAGGCGGCCAATCTGTTGCGTTACCAGCAGGCTTTTCAGGCATCCAGCAAGGTGATCGAAGTCAGCAATTCGCTGTTCGATACGCTGCTCAGGATTTGAAAAAACAATTAGTCAAGTACGGAGGGAAAAACCATCATGCGCGTCAGCACCAATACCTTGTTTGATCAAGGCACGAAATCCATGCTGCAGCAACAGAATTCACTATTCAAACTGCAACAGCAAATCTCAACCGGCAAACGCATTATGACACCTTCCGATGACCCGATTGGCGCGGCGCGTGCGCATGAATTAACCCAGGCGGCATCATTGAATACCCAGTACGCGGAGAATCGCCAGCGGGCAGGAGACAGCCTTAAACTGGTTGAGAGCACGCTGGGCGGCGTTACCAATCTGATCCAGAATGTGCAGTCGCTGGCGGTAGCGGCCGGTAACCCGGTGCTTTCCGACAGCGACCGTTCAAACATGGCGACCGAGCTACGCGGGCGTTTCGAGGAATTGCTGGGATTGGCCAACGCAACCGACGACGAGGGTAATTATCTGTTCTCTGGTTTCCAGGGGAAAACCCAACCTTTCGTGCAGGTGGCCGGTAGCGTGGAGTATAAGGGTGATCAGGGGCAACGTCTGGCGCAGGTGTCCGCTTCCCGGCAACTGCCGGTCAGCGAAACCGGGCTCGCAATTTTTGAGCAGATCAGGAACGGCAATGGCACGTTTGTGACTGCCGCAACCAATACCAATACCGGTAGCGGCGTGATCAATGCCGGTTCGATAAGCGATGCCGCCAGTCTGACCGAGAATAATTATGAGATCAGTTTTACGGTTGCGAGTGGCATCACGACTTTTAAGGTAGCCAATGTTGCAACCAATGCGGAGCTAACTGGTTCATATAACAGCGGGGAGGCGATTAGTTTTGAAGGATTGCAATTTGCCATCAAGGGCGCGCCTGCCGATGGTGACAAATTCACCGTACAACCTAGCCGTCATGAAAATCTGTTTGCAACGATCAATAATTTCATTACCGCGCTGGAAACCCCTGCAACGGGCAGCACCGGTAATGCGAAACTAACCAATAGTATGAACACTGCCTTGCAGAATCTCGATCATGCGCTGACGAACGTATTGGGCACACGTGCCGCAGCAGGCGCGCGCCTGCAGGAAATCGATTCACTGCAGCAGGCCGGTGAAGACACTGCCGTTCAATATCAGCAGTCGCTGTCCCGACTGCAGGATCTGGATTTTGCCCAGGCTATTTCAGATCTGACCCGTCAGCAGGCGCTGCTTGAAGCCGCGCAGCAATCGTTTATCCGTATCTCGGGATTGTCATTGTTCAACAGAATCTGAAGCGTGATTATGTTGCACGGAGTCCCGGTTCCGCAACCCTAGGGTCTGTTGACATTTCAGAAATAGATATTTAAAAACAATCACTTACAATTGCGGGAATAAATCGTAACCCACTGATACTGCAAGTGTTTTTATCAAATGTCAACAGACCCTAGCGATCAGGTGCTGAAATGTTCAGGCCGCCAAGCGTCACGCCGATATCAAACCCCCGGCCTGAGCCTGAAATGGCCAGGGAAACCACGCCACGTGTCATCACCTGGCCATGCCCGGACTTAACTGCGCCAATGTGGCCTTCCAGTGCGACAAAAGTCCCGTAAATTTCACTGATATCTTTCAACTCCGAAAAATAACCGATTCCTTCTATGTCGGATTGGCCAATGGTGAAACCGATACTTCTGGAGGTCAGCTTGACCTGGGCATGTTGGCCGTTGCTGCAACTGACGTTGCCGGTGCCATCGTATTGGCTGACGACAAACGACCAGCCGCCAAGCTTGTAATTCATCGAACAGGAAATGTATTGATTCGATGTCTGCGCTGATGCCGGCGTCGTTATTGCGGCAATACCCAGAAAACTCAAAATAATCAGTGAGTTTCTGTTAAATGGAGATAGTTTCATTGTATGGTTTCCTTACGAAATAAATGATGTGTTCATTGTAACCAAAAAACCTTCTTTCAACGACTTGTCGCGCGATCCAGCCGCAGCCGATGCCGGGCATCCGTTAATCGGTGAACACCTCCCAAAACAGCGCTGACGGAGCCGAAAGCGGTGCCGCCCGCGACCAGAAACAGGATCAGCATCTGGTATTTGACAGCTTCCATGGGTTCAACGCCAGCGAGGATCTGGCCGGTCATCATCCCCGGCAGGGAGACCAGTCCGGTGGCTGCCATGGCGTTGATAATCGGCATCAGGGCATTGCGCAGGGCTTCGCGGGTGACGGGCAGGGTTGCCTGCCAGCGCGTGGCACCAAGCGTCAGTTGCGCTTCGATGGCAGCGCGTTCGCGCGTGATGCCATTCAACAGGCCATGCAGGCCGAGACTGATACCCGTCATGATATTGCCGAGAATCATGCCGAGCAGCGGCAAGGCATAACGCGGGTCGTACCAGGGATCGGGCTGAACTTGCGTAGTCAGTGCAAAAACCGTGACCAGACTGGTTGCCAGTAACATGCAACCGGTTCCCAGACCGTAAAACCAACCCCCCGTCAGTCGCCGTTCCTGCCGGGCAACAATCTCACGTCCGGCAAACAGTACCATAAGTAATACCGTTAATCCTGTCCATAGTGGAGAAGACAGCGCAAACAGGGTTTTCAGCACCAGTCCGATCAAGGTCAGTTGCACGATCATGCGCAGCGTGGCGATCAGTAACTGCCGTTCCAGCCGGAGTTGCAGAAAAAATGACAGACCACCATTGAGAATCACCAGTATCGAGGCTAGGGCAAGATCGTACAGGTCGAGAGAGATATAATTCACGGTATGGTCGGAAGTCAGTAGGTTACTTCATGAACATGGCCATGCTGCACCAACAGGCCGCGTTGCGCTATTCGTCGTGCCTGTGCAGGATCGTGCGTAACCCACAGCAGACTGGCGCCGGTCTGTAACTGTTGCAATAAAATGGCTTCAATGATGGCGGTATTTTCCCGATCCAGACCGGACGTCGGCTCATCCAGCAGCAATACGCCGGGATTGTGTACGAGCACGCGCGCCAATGCAAGCCGTTGGCGTTCGCCGGTGGACAAGGTTCGCACTGCGGCGTCGCGGATAGCAGCGGGTAATTGCAATGCGTTGATCCAGCAGCAGGCGGATTCCCAGTCCGGGAAATGTGCCGCGACCTGGTCTTCCCACCAGCCTGCTTCTGCAGGCAGATACATGACCTGACGGCGCCATTGCGGCGCGGGAATCGCATCACTGGGGACGCCATCGAGACTGACCGTGCCTTCATGCGGATCAAGATCTGCAATTGCCCGCAGCAGCAGACTTTTACCCGAACCAGATGGCCCTTGCACGGCCATGCATTCTCCGCCTGCCAAATTGAACGAGGTTGGCTGAAGCCCCTGACGGGACAGCCGGTCAACAGTAAGCATAAAATTCAGAGTGTTGCCAATAGCATGTCGACGCCAGCACAGCGCCACCATGGTGGTGATATGACCATTCCCGAACAGCGAAAACGCTTCTATGATGATGCAAAAAAGCTACAATGAAACAATCTCTTCCAATCGTCGGCTAATGGCACTCGATGTTAACCATGTCAGATTCCAGACTACCTGACCGCATCTCGCCGTCCTGGGCACTGTTGATGCTTGTGGTCGGATTCATCATCTATGGTTCGCTTTTTCCATTCAATTTCCAGTCCCCACAACCTTTCGAGCGGTTATACGCCAATTTAAACCTATTCCAGTATCGCTCGGATATGATCGACAATTTTCTGTTATTCATACCACTGGGTATTGCGCTGTACTTCAGTTTTAATCGTATGACACAACGTGTCGTTGCCGCATCACTCAGCTGGATATTGCTGGGGGTCTTACTGCAAATCGTACAACTTTATCTGCCTGGACGGGTTGCTTCGCTGACAGATAGTTTCTGGAATGCCGTTGGACTTATCTCCGGGTTATTGGTTGCCCGATTGTCAGCACCCTGGCTGCGTCATCATGCAAACAAAATACAGCAGCCACATGACCGGTTCGCGCTTATTCTGGTGATGGCATGGCTGGCATACGAATCTTTTCCGTTTGTTCCAACGCTGGATATCGTTGAACTACGGAATCACACCAAAACATTTTTTTACGCGCCCTCTTTTGAATGGATGCGTTTATGGCAACATTCGGTTGCGGCGGTACTTGGCACTATCGCGATCTTACGAGCACAGATACTACAACAGCGATGGTTAATCATGACGGCCGCCGCCCTGGTTCTGATTATCCTTGAAATCCTCGTACCTTATGGCGATTTGCGCCGGGAGAGCCTGCTCGGTATCTGCATCGGAATACTGGTTGGTGAACGTCTCGAATTTATACTGCGCGCACAAACGCGAATTGTCGTCATAGGCATTGCCTTGTGCGCCTATCTTACGACAATTTTGTTGCCATTTCGCGGCCAGGCTGCTGATGGCGCATTCACATTTACACCATTTGCGCTCATCCTGTGGTTTGGAAACACCAAGGCTGTTTCGCCTACCGCATTTGAAATTCTGGCAATCGGGTCGCTGTTATGGGCAGGCATGTTCAACCAGCCGCAGGTAATGCGGCAGACATGGCTGTGGCCACTGTCGTTGGCCTTGATACTATTGCTGCTGGAGAGTGTGCGCATATTACTGATGGGTTACCATGGCGATACCACGCCCCTGGTTATCCTGATTACGTTGATACCGTTCGCACGCTCACTACAGCGACATCAATCTGATTTTCCGAAACCAGGCCAGCCAGCCTCACGATTTACCCCTGAATCCACAGAGAAAAAACGCTCACCAGACCTGTCATTATTCTCGACACAGCCTGTGACCAAACAGATAAAAATCTGGTCTGGCATCTTGCTGACTGTCGTCATTATTTCTCTGGGTTTGTGGATACTGATTCAATTGCCGGGGGTGCCCTACAATCTGCGTGAACTATTCGGCGATCAGCGTTTGATCGGCTGTCTTGTTTTCGGGGTGGCGCTGCTATGGTTGGGTGCCGGCCCTTATTGGGTCGCCCACCAGGCAGGCAAGCGGCCATGGCCTGTATTGTGGCTGCCACTCTGGCTGATCGCGGCCGCATGTATCAGCCTGCTGTTACTCCAATATGCTGTCACTACCGAAAGCCTGAACGATATTACTGGCTCCACCGATTTATATCGCCGTATTGTCCAGGACAATATATGGGGGAATGACTGGCAGAATCGACTGAAAAACTGGCCGGATAGTTTTATCAGCGCACTGGAACGCGTCGTCCGGTTTACAGCACTTTACTGGTTGCTACTCATTCCGTTGTCACTGTGCGCACTGTTTGGCAGCCGCCTTTGGCGCTCACCCGCCATAACCGGTGCTTTTTTTATCCTCCTCCCCCTCTGGTGGGCTGCCAAATGGGTTGTCGTGGATGCCGCCATTACCGACAATCTGACAGAATTGATCGCATCCGATGGCCAGTGCTATCTGGGCGCTTTGCTGTTGCTGCTGGCAGTGCATGCCAGTCTGTTATCCCGTATAAACCGCCGCCCTGATATCATTATAATGGCCGTCATCGGGAGCGCGCTATCTCTGGCATTAAGCTGGTGGCTGCTAAATCAGGGGTTGGAAAGCGTCTTGTTCAAATATGATAATGTGTACTCAGGGATTCAGTTTTTGCTTGGAGCCAGCCGTACCCATATACTTGCGGAAGAAGAACTGCTAATGCGCTGGGCTGTCGTCTATTTCAGCATGACAGGCATAATTGCCCTGGGTATGCGCTTTGCCATGTCAGTTTCAGACAACAATGCTGCTTGACTTTGTGTCCAGAAAAGTATTGATGCATCACATCGTTCAGCCTTGCGCGTGCCTGGACTTTCAGTTCACAATTCAAATCCACCAGCTAAAGCTGGCGGATTATTTATTTTTTTGATCCTTTTTATAAATAGAAAACATGACATTATTTTGCCAATTTCCACAAAAAAGAATGCGCCGATTACGCCGGAATGATTTTTCTCGCCGCCTGGTCTGTGAACATCATTTACAGGCCAGCGATCTGATTTATCCGGTATTCATATTGGATGGCAACAACCAGCAGGAGAAAGTGGCTTCCATGCCAGGAATTACCCGGCAAAGTGTCGATTTGCTGTTTTTCCAGGCAGAAAAATGCTTGCAACTGGGAATACCGGCGCTGGCAATTTTCCCAGTGATCGACGCCCCCAGAAAAAATCTGACTGCGGACGAAGCGTTCAACCCTAATGGTCTGGTACCGCGTGCAGTAACAGCGCTCAAGCAACGTTTTCCAGAGCTCGGCATTATTACCGACGTGGCGCTCGACCCCTACACCAGTCATGGCCAGGATGGACTGATCGATGAACATGGCTATGTGATGAACGATGAAACCGTGCATGTTCTGAAACAGCAGGCGCTGGTACATGCCCAGGCAGGAGCTGACATTGTCGCCCCCTCCGACATGATGGATGGTCGCGTAGGCGCAATCCGCGCCATGCTCGATCAGCATCAATTCATACATACCCGCATACTGGCTTATTCAGCCAAATATGCATCCAGTTTTTATGGCCCGTTCCGTGATGCCGTTGGTTCATCGGCAACATTGGGCGCCGGCAACAAGTACACCTACCAGATGGATCCGGCCAATTCCGATGAAGCCCTGCACGAAGTGGCGCTTGATATCCAGGAAGGCGCGGACATGTTCATGGTCAAACCCGGCATGCCTTATCTCGACATCGTGCGCAGGGTCAAACAGGAATTCGGCGTACCGACTTTCGTTTATCAGGTCAGTGGTGAATATGCCATGCTGAAAGCAGCCGCAATCAATGGTTGGCTGGATGAGAAAGCCTGCGTGCTTGAGGCCCTGCTATCTTTCAAGCGCGCAGGTGCAGATGCGGTTCTGACTTACTTCGCACTGGAAGCCGCAACGTGGTTGCGGCAGAAATAACAGATCAGAATGCTGTCTGAAGTGTCGGAATGATGATATGCATTTTGGATGCTTCCAGGCATATTCTTTCTCCTAAATCTCCTTCAAATTGCCTATCATCCACCTACCATATTTTCTGGAAACGGTTGTTTGCGATCATCTCGTCAAACGCTTCTTTTTCTAGCCCATCAAACTCGGTAGTCGACAGACCATAGCCAACATACAGCGCTCCATCATCTACATAGGGCCGATACATCAATTGGAAATGCGGACTGGTATGACCGGTTGCAGGCGGCTATAGCTCTCGTCATCGGGATCGACGCTCCGAAGATCCGCTCCAGATTGAAATGCCAAACCGAGCTGTTTTTCTTTCTGATCCCATTCATGACCGTCGAACAATCAAAGCTTGTCGGGCTGGCTTTTGAGCCGGAAACCAACGAAAACATGGCCACGTTTGAAGTGATCGTTTTCTGGTACCCGTACAAAATGACTGATCATGATTTGATCCATCCGGTAGTTTCCATCCACCCACTCAGCATGCAGGGTGCTTTGTTGAAAACATATCTTGCCCGGTTCAGGCAAGGTAATCGATTCGACGAGATCGGCGTAAGCTCCCTGAGCGAATACGCAAACCACGAATAACGTAATCCATTTGTAAAGAGAGAAATTCATGATGAAATACTCCTGTGTAACCGTCCAGCGCTCCCACCTATCTTTCCTGCTATTTGAGTGATTGAATGAACGCTGGTGTTAAGGAACCTCTGATTAATAACCGATCGGCGATATCATTCATCCTCAAATCCATTCTTGAGAAGACGTTCATGAGACCCTACCAACAGATGAGTTTTGCGGATGCTGAATACGCCAATAAAAAAGTGACGCGCCGCGAGAAGTTTCTTGATTAACTCAACGAGTTGTTGTTGGGAGGCTATGATCGAGGTCATTGAACCGCACTATCGACTAAAAATAAAAACCAGTCGCGCGACCCTGAAATGCATTCCAGTAAAAAGGGCAATCAATGGTTTTTCGGCAGCAAATTCCATATTGGTGTCGATCACCAAACCGGGTTGGTTCATACGCTCAAAGTCACCTCAGGGCATGTCAGCGACATTGCCGAAGCGGCGGCCTTGCTGCACGGCGAGGAACAGTTCGTACACGGTGACGCCGGTTATCAAGGGCTGGACAAACGC
>JAVVEX010000019.1:0-23359 GCA_032251195.1 Nitrosomonas sp. | reverse complement strand
CGCTTAGGGATTTTCTAACCGAATGTATCATCGCATCACACTGATTACGGCTGTTAACCAGCTCCAGTGTTTTTTTGTCTTCTTCGGCATGCGCTTCGGCATCCTTGACCATTTTATTGATTTCTTCTTCGGACAATCCGGAACTCGCCTGAATCTTGATTTTATTTTCCTTACCCGTCGCCTTATCCTTGGCAGACACATGCAAAATACCGTTGGCATCGATGTCAAAAGCGACTTCAATCTGCGGCATGCCACGGGGCGCAGGTGGAATATCGGTCAAGTTGAATTGACCCAGACTTTTGTTACCGGAAGCCATTTCACGTTCGCCCTGCAGCACGTGTATGGTGACTGCGGTTTGACTATCATCAGCCGTTGAAAAAACCTGCTGCGCCTTGGTTGGAATGGTAGTGTTTTTCTGGATTAACTTGGTCATCACACCGCCCAGGGTTTCAATACCGAGCGACAACGGTGTAACATCCAGCAACAGCACATCCTTGACATCTCCTTGCAATACGCCGCCCTGAACCGCAGCACCAATAGCGACTGCCTCATCCGGGTTAACGTCCTTGCGCGATTCCTTGCCAAAGATTTCCTTGACTTTCTCCTGCACCTTGGGCATGCGCGTCTGCCCGCCCACCAGGATCACATCGGCAATATCCGAAATCGACAACCCGGCATCCTTGATTGCTACCCGGCAAGGTTCAATCGTGCGCTCAATCAGCTCTTCAACCAGGCTCTCCAGCTTGGCGCGCGTGATCTTGACAGCCAGATGTTTCGGACCAGAAGCATCCGCTGTGATATAAGGCAAATTGACTTCCGTCTGCTGACTGGAAGACAACTCGATCTTGGCTTTTTCCGCTGCATCCTTGAGCCGTTGCAAAGCCAACATATCCTGTTTCAAGTCAATACCGCTTTCTTTTTTGAATTCAGTCACCAGGTACTCAATGACACGCGAGTCAAAATCCTCGCCACCCAGGAAAGTATCACCATTCGTCGCCAGCACTTCAAACTGGTGTTCGCCTTCAATTTCCGCAATCTCAATGATGGAAACATCAAATGTGCCACCACCCAGGTCGTACACTGCAATTTTGCGGTCACCTTCTTTTTTATCCAGCCCAAACGCCAATGCCGCAGCAGTCGGCTCATTGATAATCCGCTTGACTTCAAGCCCGGCGATCCGCCCGGCATCCTTGGTGGCCTGCCGCTGGGAATCATTAAAATACGCCGGCACCGTAATAACGGCCTCTGTCACGGATTCCCCCAGATAATCCTCGGCGGTTTTTTTCATTTTCATTAAAATCTGCGCCGATACTTCCTGTGGTGCAATTTTTTTACCCCGCACTTCCACCCACGCATCATTGTTTTCCGCTTGAATGATTTTGTAGGGCACCATGCTAATATCCTTCTGCACCATGTCTTCGTTAAAACGACGACCAATCAGCCGCTTGATGGCAAACAGGGTATTTTGTGGATTGGTCACAGCCTGACGTTTGGCCGAAGCACCTACCAGAACCTCGCCATCTTCCGTATATGCAACGATGGATGGCGTGGTGCGGGTACCCTCAGCGTTTTCAATTACTTTTGACTTTCCGTTTTCCATCACGGCCACACATGAATTGGTGGTGCCCAGATCTATACCAATAATTTTTCCCATTGTTTTTCCTTTGAAATTTGATTTTAATTTTGATGATCAATAATAACTGCGACTGTATGTGTATGCTTTCCGGAAAATATCAAGCCTCTCTGGTTTTTGAAACGGCAACCATGGCTGGCCGGATAACACGATCATGCAATGCATAGCCTTTTTGCATGACCTGGACAACGGTATTGGGAACAGCATCTGATTCGATGGTACACATTGCCTGATGATGGTGAGGATCGAATTTCTCTCCTTGCGGATCGATGGCCTGAATATTGAATTTCTCGAAAACAGAGGCCAACTGTTTGCGCGTCAACTCCACACCGTCCCTGAAGTTATCAACCGTGGCATTTTCAGCCGCAAGCGCCGCTTCCAGGCTATCCATCACCGCGAGCAACTCCGCCGAGAATTTATCGATCGCATATTTATGCGCATTGGCAATATCCGTCTGCACCCGTTTACGCAGATTTTCTGTTTCCGCCTTGGCGCGCAGCCAGGCATCATGATGTTCCGCCGCTCTCAGTTCTGCCTCTTTCAAAAGTTGCTCCAGCGATGGCATGGACTCCGGCTCGCCTGTCATCCCAGTATGAATCATGTCATCGCTGGAAAGCGGAGCAACATCCGCCGTGAATGCCGTATCAGGCGATTCCGTAAGTTTCTCTGTATCGGTAGTCTCTTGATTATTTGATTCTTGCATAAGTTTCCTCCAGGATGATCTACGCTATATTGTGGTCAATATTTTTTTTTCAACCCTGTTTGTCCGACAGGTCGAAAAAATAATGCATACGGTTGTGAGAGACGCCGGGTTTGACGGCATGACCAGACAGGCTTAGATGCGTCTGGCCAATTCGGCAGCCAATCCAATGTAAGTTTGTGGGGAAAGCGCCAGCAACCGGATTTTTTCGGGTTGTGGAATATCGAGCTGATTGATAAAGCGATGCAATGTTGCACGGTCAATTTCTGTTTTACCGCGAGTCAATTCCTTGAGTTGCTCATAGGGGTTTTCAATACCGTAGCGGCGCATCACGGTTTGAATCGGCTCCGCCAGCACTTCCCATGTGTCCTGTAGATCCGCCGACAAGCGCACCGGGTTGATTTCCAGTTTCCCCAGCCCTTTGAGGCAGGAATCACAGGCAAGCAGGGTATGCCCAAGCGCCACACCCATATTGCGCAATACAGTTGAATCGGTCAGATCGCGCTGCCAGCGTGAGACAGGCAGTTTGTCGCTCAGATGGCGCAACAGGGCATTGGCAATACCAATATTGCCTTCCGCATTTTCAAAGTCGATCGGATTTACCTTGTGCGGCATGGTCGAAGAGCCAACCTCGCCAGCCATGGTTCTCTGCCGAAAGTAGCCCAGAGAAATATATCCCCAAATATCGCGATTCAGCCCCAACAAAATAGTATTGATGTGGGCATAGGCATCAAACAGGTCGGCAAGCGCATCATGTGGCTCGATCTGGGTCGTGTACGGATTAAAATCCAGACCCAGCGCCTCCACGAAATTTCGCGCAAAGGATTCCCAATCAACCTCCGGATAAGTTGTCACATGGGCATTATAGTTACCAACCGCCCCATTTATTTTTCCGCTGATGGCAACCTTCGCCAGACGTTCGCGCCCTTGACGCAACCGATGAACAAAATTGGCAAGTTCCTTGCCCATGGTCGTCGGCGTGGCTGGCTGCCCGTGTGTGCGCGCCAACATCGACGTGTCGGCAAACGCTCTTGCCAGTGTCGCCAGTTGGTCGATAATCCGATCAAGCGCGGGCAACATCACCTGGTTACGGCTGTCGGCAAGCATCAACCCATGACAGAGATTGTTGATATCCTCTGAAGTACAGGCAAAATGAACAAATTCGGAGAAGGCGGCGACACCCGGCTGGCTGGCAAACTGCTGCTTCAGCCAGTACTCCACTGCCTTAACATCGTGATTGGTGCGTGCTTCAATGGACTTGACGGCTTGCGCATCCTCCAGGGAAAACGCTGCCTGCAACTGATCCAGCTTTGCCAGGGATTCAGCCGAAAAACCGACGCCCTTTAAAAAAATAGTGTTACCAAGCGCCTTGAACCATTCGATTTCGATGCGCACACGGTAGCGAATCAGCCCATACTCGCTAAAGTACGGGCGCAGCTCTGCCAGTTTCTGCTGATAACGGCCATCCAGCGGAGATAGCGCATAAAGTGGAGAAGTGTCCATCGACCAGAATATCCCTAACCCTTGATCGGATAAAAGACGATATTTTAGCACAGCGACCGTATTCCCGGATAACGCGCAATCCAGTTCAGCCAGCTTTGCCTTCACTATGATCGCTATTCCCGGACAGCCCTGACAATGAAGTAATTTTGCTTTTTCTGATAAAATGGCTGTGCGCTTTTTCTTGATACTCCCACACAATGACAATTATTCCACGTTACGACAACCGTGGCACAGCCCAGCTTCGGCCTGTCAAACTGACACGCCGCTATACCCGTCATGCGCCTGGTTCGGTACTGATCGAATCCGGCGAGACCAGAGTGCTGTGTCAGGCGAGCATCATCGAAAAAATCCCCCCTTTTCTCAAGGGCAAGGGTCAGGGGTGGCTGACGGCGGAATACGGGATGTTGCCGTGCTCGACAGGAGAGCGCATGTCGCGTGAAGCAGTCAAAGGCGGTCAGTCTGGCCGTACCATGGAAATTCAGCGTCTGATCGGTCGCGCTCTGCGTGCGGTGGTCGATCTCAGCAAGCTCGGCGAGCGCACCCTGCAAATCGATTGCGATGTCATCCAGGCTGACGGGGGTACGCGCACCGCCAGCATTACCGGCGCGTTTGTTGCATTGTCCGACGCGGTACACACGCTACTGACGCAGGGAATCATCCAGTCCAACCCCATTATGGATCACGTTGCGGCGATTTCGGTCGGCCTGACAGAAGACTGCCCGCTGCTGGATCTGGATTATGCTGAAGATTCAAGCTGCGATACCGACATGAACATCGTCATAACCGGCAAGGGTGGTCTGATTGAAATTCAAGGCACTGCCGAAGGCCAGGCGTTTACTCGCCAGCAGCTTGACGCCATGCTGGATCTCGCCCAATCCGGCATCCGGGAGCTGATTGATCTGCAAAGACAATCGCTCGCCGCAGACAAATGAGCGATTCCGCCATGCGCCATTCCCTTGAAAAAATCGTACTGGCCAGCGGTAATGCCGGCAAGCTGGCAGAGATTCAGCAAATACTCGGCCCGCTTGGAATAGACACCATTGCGCAGTCAGCATTTGCCATCCCTGAAGTTGACGAACCATTCGACACCTTTCTGGAAAACGCCCTGCTCAAGGCGCGCCATGCCAGCCGACTGAGCGGCCTGCCCGCACTTGCGGATGATTCCGGCATCTGCGCAGATGCGCTCAACGGACAGCCAGGCGTGCACTCGGCGCGCTATGCGGGCGAACCAAAATCGGATGCGCGCAACAACCAGATGCTGGTGCAGGCGCTGGCAAATACAAACAACCATGCCGCCCATTATTATTGCGTGCTGGTATTGGTGCGGCATGCCGCCGATCCCCGACCGCTCATCGCCGATGGAATCTGGCACGGACAAATCGTCGAGCAACCACAGGGAGAAAACGGATTTGGCTATGATCCACATTTTTTTCTGCCGGAATTCGGAAAAACAGCAGCCGAACTGAACCCAGAGCAGAAAAACCGGCTGAGTCACCGTGGCCAGGCGCTTCGTAGGCTGGCAGAATTCCTGGGAGCCTGCACGGAAACCATCGGATACCGATGACGACGCAGGATTTGACGCAACCACGCAACAACCTCCACAAATAATGACCATCCATCTTCCGGTTCGGGCGCTTCATGCGCCCATACTGACAGAGCTACCCCCGCTGAGTCTCTATATTCACCTACCGTGGTGCATCAAAAAATGTCCGTATTGCGATTTCAACTCCCACGCCGTGGATATGCAAGCTGGCCTGCCCGAAGAAGCCTATCTGGCCGCACTGAAACAGGACATCGAAATGGCGCTGCCCACCATCTGGGGGCGACCAGTCATCAGCGTATTTTTCGGAGGCGGCACGCCCAGTCTCTTCAGCGCCAAAACAATCGATGCGATTCTATCGTATGCCAGAATGCTGCTGCCGCTCACATCATCCGCCGAAATTACACTGGAAGCCAATCCCGGTACGTTTGAAATACAAAAATTTGCTGATTTCCGTGCCGCTGGCATCAACCGCTTATCGATCGGCATTCAGAGTTTCAATCGCAGGCATTTGCAGCTGCTGGGAAGAGTGCATGATGACCTTCAGGCCCACCGAGCGGTGGAAATCGCCTGCCATTATTTTGACAACGTCAACCTTGATCTGATGTATGCCCTGCCGGAACAAACCCTGGCGGAAGCGCGGCAGGATATCGAGCAAGCCCGCGCCTGCAATGTATCGCATCTGTCGGTGTATCACCTGACGCTCGAACCCAATACCTGGTTTCATCAACACCCACCGCGCCTGCCGGATGACGACCAGAGCGCCGATATGCAGGAAATGGTCGAACGGCTGCTGGCAGAACAGGGCTACGACAACTATGAAATTTCAGCATTCGCAAAACCGGGGAAAATATGCCGCCATAATTTCAATTACTGGCAATATGGCGACTACCTGGGCGTTGGCGCGGGCGCGCATAGCAAAATCAGCTCCCGTGAAAAAATCGTGCGCCAGATGCGCCACAAGCATCCACGGCGATATCTTGAACAAGCGGAAAATGACCGGCACGATGCAATGACCTTCATCGCGCAGGAACATGAAGTGCTCTCGCGTGATCGGGCATTTGAATTCATGATGAACGCCCTGCGCCTGCCAGGAGGATTCGACCCCGCCCTGTTTCAAAGCCATACCGGACTTGCGCTTTCCACAATCCAGAAACAGCTCGACGTTGCGGAACAGCAAAACCTGATCATCCGCGCACATGACAGAATCCAACCCACCTGTCATGGCAGGCGCTACTTAAATGATCTGCTCGGAATCTTTCTACCGGACAACAAGCACTGACCTGCCGAATTCCACGATAAAAAGTATCAAATTTCCTTAAAGGACATTTCTAAAGATCCTATTCAGCCAACCCAGCCAAATGTGCCTGTTCATCGGCATGATAGCTGGAACGTACCATAGGACCACAGGCAGCGTGACTGAAGCCAAGGTTGCGGGCTATGCGCTCGAAGGTTTTGAAATCTTCCGGTGAAACATAACGAACCACAGGAAGATGGCCGGTGCTTGGCTGCAAATATTGACCGATGGTCAGCATATCCACTTGATGTTCGCGTAAATCGCGCATGACGGCAATGATTTCCTCGTCACTTTCTCCCAATCCGAGCATGAGCCCTGATTTTGTTGGAATATGTGGGTGTGTTTGTTTGAATTGCTTGAGCAATGCCAATGAATGAACATAATCCGCACCCGGCCGGCATTGTTTGTAAAGACGGGGAACGGTTTCGAGATTATGGTTCATGACATCCGGCAAACCGGTTGCCAGTTTTCCCAGCGCTGCATCGATCCGGCCACGGAAATCAGGCACCAGGACTTCAATGCGGGTACGGGGAGAGTGTTCCCGTATGGCACGTATGCAGTCTGCAAAGTGTTGTGCCCCGCCATCACGCAAATCATCTCGATCCACGCTGGTAATGACGACGTAATTGAGTTTAAGAATGGCAATCGAGTGCGCGAGATGGGCTGGCTCTTCGGGATCGGGTGGTTGCGGGCGGCCATGAGCGACATCACAAAAAGGGCAGCGACGGGTACAGAGATCACCCAGTATCATGAATGTAGCGGTGCCATTGCCGAAACATTCGCCAATATTGGGGCAGGATGCTTCTTCGCATACCGTGTGCAAGCGGTTTTCACGAATCAGGCGTTTAACTTCCTGATATTTCTGGCTGTTGGATGAGCGCACCCGAATCCAGGAAGGCTTGCGTAACAGCTGATCGGTTTGCTGCGACTCAATTTTAACGGGATTACGCGCGGTTTTGGCTGCGCCGCGTTGATGGGTTTCAGCTGTCATGAAAGTGATTCCTCCTTGTTTGTTTGCATGCTATTCAGTTGCACCAGAAAATTTTCTACCAGCTTTTTTTCCAGTATATCGATGGGGGCGGCAATGCCAAGCTCGCTCGTCTGGGTAATGCGCAGCCCTGGAAAACCGCACGGGTTGATCGCGTTAAACGGCGATAAATCCATCGCTACATTCAATGCAATGCCATGATAACAAGCACCACGTCTGATTCTTAGGCCAAGTGATGCTATTTTGGCATCCCCGACATAGACGCCTGGCGCATCAACCCGGCTTTGTGCGTGAACAGCATAGATACGCAACAGATCGATCACGGTATTTTCCATTTTTCTGACCAGCTCTCTGACGCCCAGTTGCCAACGACGCAAGTCAAGCAGCAGATAGGCAATCAACTGCCCAGGTCCGTGATAGGTGATCTGGCCGCCGCGATCGGTTCGGATCACCGGAATATTGCCTGAAGAAACCAGCAAATGTTCGGTTTTGCCTGCTATTCCCTGCGTATAGACCGATGGATGTTGCAGCAGCCAGATTTCATCAGGTGTCTCGCGAGTGCGCTGCTGCGTAAAATCGATCATTGCTTGCCAGGTATCAGTGTAATCAACCACTCCCAGTCGCCGGATTCTGATCGAGGACGTGGTGCGGATTGATGGGTGGGTTGCTGCCTGGATGATGCTGGGCACGATAGCGTTATAACAGCATGGATACCATCGGATGGTCATGCAACGCACGATAGAGGGTATCGAGTTGTATGCGGGAGCGAGCCCGTATCGTGCAGGTCAGGCTCAAATAGGCGCCATTTTTACTGGTTCCGACTTCCATGGTGAGTTCGTCAAAATCGGGAGCGTGTGTTTTGACAATCATCAGCATTGCTTGCGTGAAACCCGGCTGCGCCTTTCCCATGATCTTGACTGGAAAATCGCAGGGATATTGAATCAGGGAAGTTTGTTCTGTCATGGTCGATCATGATATGGGCGATGTTCACTGGCCACGCATGACCGTTGTTTTATAGTTCTGATACAGCTGGTTCAGTTGCTGAAAAACGGCTCCCGGCAGCGCATTGCCAACTGGCTGATCATCCAGTCGAACAACAGGCAGGATTTCCTTGGTCGAGGAAGTCATCATGATTTCCTGTGCCGTGCGCAATTCGTGCTCGGTAATATCACGAACTTCGTGCGCTATTGCGTTAACTGCGGCCAATTCCAAGATTAGATCGTAGGTAATACCAGGCAGCATTCTGTGATCTTTCGGTGGCGCCAGCAGGATATTATTTCGGACAATGAAAACATTGCTGGCAGCACCTTCGGTCAACAGCCCGTCGCGCAGCAGGATGGTTTCCATGGCATGCGCATCCACCGCAAGCTGGCGCAGCAACACGTTCGACAGCAGGGAAATCGCCTTGATATCGCATCGACCCCAACGGTTGTCCTGCGCCGTGACCGCCGCTACGCCGGTAGTGAGCAGCCCCTGATGGGGAACGACCAGTGGCGTACTCATCATAAAAACAGTTGGCTCAACCCCGGCAGGAAACGCATGATCTCGCCTGGCGACGCCACGGGTAATATGCAGATAGAGGTACTGATCTTCTCCTTCATTGTGCGCAATAAGCGACTCGATCAGACTACGCCACTGCGACGCAGTATAGGGGTTTTTCAGACGGATGCCATCAAGACTATGCTGCAGGCGCGTCAAATGCTCGTCGAGGCGAAACGGGCGGTGCGAATAAACCGGGATGACCTCGTAAACGCCATCACCAAAAATGAATCCCCTGTCCAGTACCGGAATGTGCGCCTGTTCGATGGGTAAAAAATTGCCGTTAAGATAAATCATGTTGTGATTCGCTCGTTAGTTAAGCAACATTTTCAAATTATCCCAGGCACGCCCGACAAAATTGGCGGCATCCACCGTTTCGAGCGCAATCAGCGGGTAGGCAGCGATTTCCTGGCCATCAAGCACAAACTTTACCTGACCAATCTGCTGACCTTTTGTGACAGGAGCAACCAGGGGCTGCCGATATTCCATTCTTGCCTTGAGTTTGTCTGCCTGCCCTCTGGGTAGGGAAAAGTTGATATCGCGGTCGAATCCAGCCTTGATTTTATCTTGCGAACCTTTCCAGATACGAAGATCGGCAGCGGTTTGATGTTTTTTGTAAGGACGCGCCGTATCAAAAAACTGGAATCCATAATTAAGCAAGCGCTGGCTTTCAATACTGCGTGCATTCGGTGAAGCTGTTCCCATGACCACTGAAATCAAGCGGCGATCATCGCGCTTGGCAGAAGTGATCAGGCAATAACCAGCTGCCTTGGTCCAGCCCGTTTTTATGCCATCCACGTTGGGATCCAGCCACAACAGACGGTTTCGGTTCGGCTGGGTAATCCCATTGTAGGTATATTCGCGCTGTGAATATAGCGGATAATATTGCGGAAAATCACGAATGATCGCAGTTGCCAGCAAGTTCAGGTCATGTGCCGTGCTGTAATGATCCGGGTGGGTCAGGCCGGTGGTGTTGATAAAATGCGTATTGTGCATACCTAAACGTTTGGCCTGCTCGTTCATCATGTGCACAAAAATATCTTCCCCTCCGGAGATCAATTCAGCCAGGGCAACACACGCATCATTACCCGACTGGATGATCATGCCATGGATCAGTTCAGTTACCGTAACGGGCTTATTGGGTTCAATAAACATGCGCGAACCCTCCATGCGCCAGGCTTTTTCAGATACCGGCGCAACCTGATCCAATGCGATACGCTCCTGCTGTAACGCGAAAAAAACAAGGTAAGCCGTCATCAGCTTGGTGAGCGAGGCGGGATCCAGCCGTTCATGCGGATTGTAGCTGGCAAGCAGCTGACCACTGTGAAAATCGCTTAGCACGTATGATCTGGCCGCCACGGTTAATTCTGGCTGCTGCGCAACGGCAGGAAACATTATCGACAAAAGAAACAAAAAAACAAGCATATGCCGAGCAATCATCACCAGACACTGTTTCGATTCCGATTTTTTTTGCTGCAAGAGACAAAAAGTAAATTCCATACGTATCATGATGCTGAAATGGGTAAGAAAAAGCAACGAGTATGCTACCAAAAGGTATGGAGTACAGCGGAGGATTATACAGGGCGCATCTGAAAATACATATTTCGATAGGGTGCTTTTTGTGTAGAAACAAATATCTTTTCACACCTCAATTATATCTCAAGCTTCGGTAACGCCACTTTGTCACTCAGAGGCAATCTTCGATATGTCTCGGGAAGCAGGCTGACTTGCCATGACCAAACCGCCAATGCTTTCATGAACCCCAAAACCGCCGGATTTCGTAAATTATGTTCTCTCGGCATCGATCGCACTTAATATGCCCCGCAGGATATTTACTTCCTCTTTTTCCAGCCTGGTACGCGCAAACATGCGCCTCATGCGGCGCATCAGTCTTTTGGGTTGTTGAGGATCGAGAAATCCGCTCCGGATCATGATGCTCTCCAGATGCTGATGAAGGTTTTCAATATCCTGCAAGCTGGCCAGCGCCGGCTGGTTTCCAAGCGGCACAGCGGTCGTATCTTCCAGCGCCATACGTAACTCGTAAGCCATGATCTGCACGGCAGCAGCGAGATTAAGCGATGAAGAGCCAGGATTGGCAGGAATATGCACGGTCAACTGACAATGACCAATTTCAGCCGTCGTCAGTCCCGCGCTTTCGCGTCCGAATACCAGCGCAACCGGTGAATGCCTCGCGTGCTTTATCAGCTCAATCGCAGCCTGCCTCGCCTCCAGGGTCTGATGTGGCAAATCACGCGGACGCGCAGTCAGCGCCACCGCCAGACAGGTATCGCCAATTGCTGCCTGCAGGCTGGCGCATACATGGGCTTTTTCAAGCAAATCACGTGCGCTGGAGGCGCGCGCATCAGCTTCATTATCCGGAAAGGATTTGGGGTTCACCAGATAGAGATTGTGCAATCCCATGGTTTTCATTGCTCGGGCAGTCGCGCCGATGTTGCCGGGATGGCTGGTATGACTCAAAACAACCCGGACATTGTCCAGCGGTAAAGCAGGATTCATATTAGAATGACAGCCTTTAAGTAATTAATCCGGAATTCTCCATCATGCATCCCATGCTTAATATTGCGGTCAAGGCCGCGCGTCGTGCTGGCGACATCATTTCTCGCGCCTCGATGAATCTGGATCGATTAACAGTCACGCGCAAAGCGCATAGCGATTTTGTCAGCGAAGTGGATCGGGTTGCCGAGGAAGCGGTTATCAAAACACTGCTCGATGCCTATCCTGATCATTCAATTTTAGCAGAAGAAAGCGGAAAGAGCGGGCAGACGGGCAAATCAGAATACCAGTGGATTATCGACCCACTCGATGGCACCACTAATTTCCTGCATGGCTTTCCAAAATATTGTGTTTCGATTGCACTGCTGCATCGCGGTGTATTATCGCAGGCGGTGGTATATGACCCGGTCAGCGATGAATTATTTACGGCCAGCCGTGGCGGAGGCGCCTTTCTCAATGATCATCGCATTCGCGTGAGCAAGCGCATTCAACTGGGCGAGTCGCTTATTGGCACAGGGTTTCCTTTTCGTGATTTTACTCATATGGAAGCCTACCTTGCCATGTTCAAGGATCTTATTCCCAAAACTGCCGGCATACGCCGTCCCGGCTCGGCCGCGCTGGATCTTGCCTATGTTGCCGCTGGCCGTTACGATGGATTCTGGGAAACCGGCCTTGCGCCATGGGATATCGCCGCAGGCTGCCTGCTTATCCTGGAAGCCGGAGGCATGGTCAGCGATCTGGAAGGCAACGGGCAATACTTGAAAAGTGGGCAGGTGGTCGCGGGCACCCCTAAAATCTTCGCTCAGCTTTTGCAGATTTTCAGCCCGCATCTGACCGAACGTCTGATTGCCGAAAATAGGGAATCTGCCGAATCAGCATAACTGCCTCAATCTGGACAAAAATTAAAAGAATCACCTCCTGTCGATAATTTTATGGTTCACTTAAGTGAACATCTAACTGGTTACGCCTGATGGAGAATCGCGCTTACGCTTTTACTGCTGGACTATTTGTTATTTTGCTTGGTATCGCGATGGCGATAGCGGTCAAATGGTTCGGAAGTGAAAACATTGCTTATCATACCTATTATCTGGTTTCCAAAGGAGGGGCGGTTTCCGGGTTAAATCCAGAGGCCTCGGTACGTTTTCGTGGCGTGAATGTTGGCAAGGTTAACGAAATATATTTTGATCCAGACAGCAGACACGATATTATCGTGCGTATCGCTGTCACCAGTAGTGTCGACCTCCCCGACAGTGTCTATGCTCAGCTTGCCAGCCAGGGAATAACCGGTTTGGCCTATATTGAACTGAATGACAGCAACAGCGGTGACAAAGCAGGTAGTCTCGCGCCAGAAGCGCGCATTCCGCTGCAATCCTCGCTCATCGAAACCTTGTCAGGTTCCGCACAGGAAATGCTAAAAAACCTGAATGAAGCGGTTGGCCGTATGAATAACCTGCTAAGCGAACAAAATCAAGCAAGCATCAACACCATTCTGGGCAGCCTGGCACAAACCCTGCAAAGTTATAATAACCTTGCGAATCAGCTGGCGGATGGAGTAAAAGGGTTACCACAATTGAATCATGAAATGACAGCCGCATTCAGGCAAACCCAGCATGTACTTGGTGAAGCTGGCGAAACGCTGCAAAAACTCAATCAGCAAGGCGGCGTGCTGGATAATGTGGCACAAGGCTCGCTGGAAATGACGAATACCCTGACCAGCTTGCAGGAAGCGGGTAACACCATTGCACATAGCACGCGGGCACTCGATCAACTGCTGGACACACTCGCAACGCAGCCACAAAGTTTGTTATTTGGAAAATCCCCGCCAATGCCTGGCCCAGGGGAAACCGGATTTACACCACCTCGGAAGCAAAATAAATGATGGGCCTCTCTAAAAATCCATATTTCGTCACAATACATCCTTATTCACAATCTCTTTACATATCAATTATATGCCACGTCAATATTGTTTGTTTTTGCCTCACCTTGTTTAATACTCTGAATTTTTAGAGACGCCCTGATGCTCAAATATCTGGTTTTGCTGCTACTGACCGGTTGTACAATCGCACCAAAATCACCGGCACCCGTCTCAACGTTTGATTTCGGCCCGATCTCCCGGATTGAATCGGCACAACTTCCCACCTTTTCCTCGATCACCCTGCAGGTTGCCGATGTTATTGCGCCCACCTGGCTGGATACGCGGGCAATGCGCTACCGTCTTGCTTATCATCATCCAGCGCAGACTCATGCCTATGCCAATAATCGCTGGGCTGCGTCTCCGGCAAGTCTGTTGACTGAACGTATCAAACAGCATATTACCTCGTGGCAGAACCCATCCGATCGCAGCGGTAGAAACGCCAGACCAATAGGAAACTATACATTGGCAATCGAGCTCGAAGAGTTTATTCAGGTATTTGAAACCGTGGATCGCAGTCATGCAATCGTAAGTTTACGCGCCAGACTGGTTGAACGTGATACTCGACTGCCGGTGGCACAAAAGCGTTTCTCCAGAATTCAGATCACCCCGAGCGCGGATGCCAGCGGCGCTGCCGAGGCCTTTATTGCAATCAGTGATCATTTAACAGCTGAATTGATTCAATGGTCAGCAGAAAGAGCCGGTTATCGGCCTGCATCACTCAAATAACGCGATGTTCAAGATGACTGGCATCATTTTCGATAGCAACGGAAACATTTAATTTATCTTGCCCGTGTATAGATATTGTCTGGTTTCGCTGATACTTCTAACATTGCTTGCCTGCGGGCATAAAGCGCCGCTTTATCTGCCCGCACCGGAGCCTGTCAAAAATGGACAACAACCATCATGAATGATTGGCCAGCATTCAGTTACCACGGCGATACGCTTTTTGCCGAAAATGTCTCACTGACGGCCATTGCAGAGGAGTTTGGCACGCCGTGTTATGTTTATTCGCGTGCTGCCATTACCGCTGCATATCAAGAGTTTGAGCAGGCCTTTGCAAACCGCGCGCATCTTGTTTGCTATGCGGTCAAAGCCAATTCAAACCTGGCCATCCTCAATCTGCTCGCCCGACTCGGCAGCGGCTTTGATATTGTTTCCGGCGGAGAATTGCAACGGGTTCTGCAAGCGGGTGGCGATCCACGGAAAACTGTCTTTTCCGGCGTTGGCAAAACCCGGGAAGAAATGCGATCCGCTCTGGATGTCAATGTACTCTGCTTCAATATCGAATCGGAAATGGAGCTGCTCGCACTCGATGACATTGCCGGAGAAATGGGCAAAATCGCGCCCGTCAGTGTGCGCGTCAATCCGGATGTCGATGCCAACACCCATCCCTATATCTCGACCGGGTTAAAGGAAAACAAATTCGGCATTCCCACAGAAGATGCGGAACGCATCTATCGACTGGCGCAGGAATTACCCCACATTCGCCCGGTTGGACTCGACTGTCATATCGGCTCACAACTGACCGGACTTCCCCCGTTTATCGAATCAGCCCGAAAAATACGGAATCTTCAGGCGCGCCTGCAAGCACTCGGCATTACCATCGAACACGTCGATCTCGGGGGCGGGTTGGGGATATGCTATGATCCTGAATCCGAATCCCCACCCTCCAGACAGGATTATGTCGAGTCACTGTGCTCAGAAATGGCCGACACATCCGCCCGCCTCATCATCGAACCGGGACGATCAGTTGTCGGCAATGCGGGAATATTGTTGACCCGCGTACAATACCTCAAGCACTTGCCACACCGTAATTTTGCCATTGTTGATGCTGCCATGAATGATCTGCTCAGACCCACTCTGTATCAGGCCTATCATTCCATTCAGCCTGTGATGAAGCACGAAAACGAAACACGCATTTACCAGATTGTTGGCCCTGTCTGTGAAACGGGAGATTTTTTTGGTAACGAGCGTACACTGGCGTTAGCGCCCCATGACTTACTGGCCATCATGTCGAGTGGTGCTTATGGTATGAGTATGAGTTCCAATTACAACTCCCGTCCACGCGCTGCCGAAGTGCTGGTAGATGGTGATTCAGTCAAATTGATCCGGGCGCGGGAATCGATTGAAGCATTATATGCGCTCGAAAATATAGTTACCTGAAGCTACCCTGCCCGCTCAGCCTCATGCCGACCTCAGCCACACTCGATGACTTTCGATATCAGGAATATATTCTGCAGGGCGTATCGCGTACCTTTGCACTGACGATTCCACAGCTGCCATCCGCACTGCAACAGGTTATCGGTAATGCCTATTTGCTGTGCCGCATTATTGATACTGTCGAGGATGACAACGCACTTGATGCCGGACAAACACGTCACATGGCGCAAATGTTTAGTGACGTTGTCAGCGGCAAGGTGTCAGCAGCGCAGTTCTCCGAGATTCTGTCACCACTGCTCTCGAATCAGACGATTCCGGCTGAACATGATTTAATCCAGCATACTGACGCCGTCATTCGTATTACTCATGGGTTTAATCCAATCCAACGCCAGGCACTGGAACGCTGTGTCAGCATCATGGGTCAGGGCATGATTGCCTACCAGGAAACCGCATCACTTGCCGGGCTGGCCAATCTCGAAGAAATGAATCGATATTGCTACTATGTTGCAGGCGTTGTCGGTGAAATGCTGACAGAGCTGTTTTGTGACCACTCGGCAACGATCAGACAGCACAAATCCGTACTGATGGAACTGGCCGTGTCCTTTGGGCAAGGATTGCAGATGACCAATATTCTGAAGGATATTTGGGAAGACCAGCAACGCGGAGCATGCTGGCTACCACAGGATATTTTTCTGGAACACGGGTTTGAATTGAAGAACCTCCGGCCTGGTTGTACTGATCCAGGTTTCCAGGCAGGGTTGCTCAAGTTGACAGGCATTGCCAGAGCACATCTGAGCAATGCCTTGACCTATACCTGTCTGTTGCCCGTGAATGAAACCGGTATCCGTCGTTTTTGCCTGTGGGCGATTGGGATGGCAGTGCTGACATTGAATAAACTCCATGCCAACCCGGATTTTACGACAGGCTCACAAGTCAAGATATCACGCAGAAGTGTTCGCGCAACGATAATGCTTACGAATTTACTCGTCAGCCAGAACTGGGCATTGCAACGTGCGTTCATACTGGCCGCCCGCAAATTACCAGTCGGACACCTCTAAAAATTCAAGGTTTCAGACAAAGCGGGACGCCCTTTAATCATTTGTTGGCGTAATGGGTTGCGACAAACGATACTCCTGCAGTTTTTTCATCAAGGTTTGCACCAGCGCACGCACACTTTGCCGGCCACTATCAAGAATAATGTGAGCGGTTTGCTGATAGAGCGGATCGCGCTGGTTGAATAATTCGATCAGCCTCGCCTGTGGATTATCGGTTTGCAACAAGGGACGGTTTTTATCGAAACGGGTGCGACGTTTCAGTTCATTGACGGGCACACGCAAGTAAATGACTATTCCGCTTTTCCGTAACAGCTCACGATTTTCTTCACGCAACACCGCGCCGCCACCCGTTGCCAATACGATATTGGGTAGTGGCGTCACGACTTGCAGCACTTCCGCTTCCCGTTTACGAAATCCTTCCTCTCCTTCAAACTCAAAAATCACCGGAATATCCACGCCGGTACGCTGCTGAATTTCATGATCCGAATCAATAAAGGTTCTGCCCATACTGTTTGCCAGCACTTTACCGATCGTCGTCTTGCCGGCACCCATCAGGCCAATGAGAATGATGTTACCAATGGGCGGCCTGCTGTCATACTCAACACCGTTAGAGGGATTGCCGCGCCGCATGTTGTAGCCTTAAAATAATCTGATGATGGATAAAATCATTTCATGAAACAAAGTTGCATTGATCATGTAAGTCTAGCGGCATTCCTCAGCACCCTCGAAAATCTTTTTACCTTGTCGCCAGTAGGTACCGGTTCTGCCTTTTACCCAGAACACATCGTTCTTGTCATGACTGAATCGTACACCTGAAGCCGAAATCGACCGAGGTAACGTGACTTTGCGACCAGCAAAAATGATTATGGCTGTTCCGGCATCAGTATCATAGAAAACCGCCAGGCGCTCGCCGTCAATGGAAATATAAACCTGATCAGCCGTGTCAAACAACTGGTCACCAAAAACCTGGTAATGCACCGCGCTGATCCATTCATCCGAACCGGGATCAGGCCCATGGCCCTCACGATCGTATATGCCGAGCTGATTGCTGATTGCCTGCATCCATTCATGGCTGCCAATGTCAACGTCAGGTGTATTATTGACACGTGGTTCGACCGCAGCATCGATCCGCGCCATCCAGTCCGGCGAACCCGGGAACGGAACCTCGGGTATTTTTGTGCTGCTGCACCCCGTCAGCAGAGCAAACAGAAACAGTAATAGAATAAATTGCATTTCTCTGGCGTTTCTCAAAGAAAACGGGCGACAAACGCCTTGTCAATATTACCCGTCAATGGAATTCTGACTCTATGTCCACTCCCGGGCGCTACCTTGATTGGATTGCCGTGGAGATCCTCCATGGCTTCCAATTGAACGACACGATTGCCATCCGGATGCACGATTTCAATGCGATCGCCAACCGCAAAGCGATTTTTGACCGCCACTTCAACCATCCCATTGACCGTATCGACCTGCTCGATATCACCGACATACAGACTGCGCGCCGATTCGGAATGACCACGCAGATAATTTTGTGTTTCCTGGCTGTGATGACGCTGATAAAAACCATCGGTATAGCCACGATTGGCCAACCCTTCCAGTTGCGCCAGCAGCGAAGGATCGAACGGGCGTTGCCGGACAGCATCATCAATTGCCTGGCGATAAACCTGTGCTGTGCGCGCAACGTAATAGGCCGATTTGGTGCGCCCTTCTATCTTGAGCGAATCGATACCGATTTCAGCCAGTTGCGCAACATGTTCAACCGCTCGCAGATCCTTGGAATTCATGATGTAGGTGCCGTGCTCATCTTCCATGATCGGCATTAACTGACCTGGTCGTTGCCCCTCCTCAATCAGATAAACTTTATCTGCGGCAGGATGTCGGGCAATGGTACTGCCATCTCCCCCCAATGCCGAATCTGCTGCCATCAACGCCTGATTGAAATCAAAATCGATCTGCTGGACTGGCTCAATGTCGCCACTGGCATCTTCCATGGCGTCTTTGACCTTGTAATCCCATCGACAGGAATTGGTACAGGTGCCCTGGTTGGGATCACGATGATTAAAATAGCCGGAGAGCAGGCAACGCCCGGAATAGGCGATACACAAGGCGCCATGCACGAACACTTCCAGCTCCATATCCGGGCAAAGTTCACGGATTTCACGAATTTCACCAAGTGATAATTCGCGCGACAGGATCACGCGGGTCAACCCCATGGATTGCCAGAATCTTACTGCGGCATAATTAACCGTATTTGCCTGGACCGACAGATGAATGGGTATTTCCGGCCACTTTTCCCTGACCAGCATAATCAACCCCGGATCAGCCATGATCAACGCATCAGGCTGCAATGCGATCACGGATTCCATATCGCCCAGATAAGTCTTGACCTTGGCGTTATGCGGCATCAGGTTACTGGTCACAAAAAACTTTTTACCCAATTGATGCGCTTCGGTAATACCGGCACGAATCTGTGGCAATGAAAATTCATTGTTACGCGCGCGCAGGGAATAACGCGGTTGCCCTGCATAGACTGCATCCGCACCAAACGCATAAGCTGCACGCATTTTTTCCAACGAGCCGGCTGGCAGTAGTAATTCTGGGGTTTTCATCATGGTGTAAAATACAGAGGCTAACCGCAGGGTAGTTCAGAAACCATAATCGAATCCATAGGGCTTCTTGCCACGGCCTTCCCGATGCTTTGTCCTTTCAAATTCTTGGAATTGTATCATCATGACGGTAAATCCGGCTTTTGTTCACTTGCGTCTGCATAGCGAATATTCCATTGCGGATGGCATTGTGCGTATTGATGAAGCTGTAGCAGCAGCATGCGAAGATGCGATGCCTGCGCTGGCATTAACCGATTTATCGAATTTATTCGGACTGGTCAAGTTTTATCAGTCGGCCTGTCGCGCTGGCATCAAACCGATCGCTGGTTGCGATGTCTGGATCCGCAATGATCATGAACCGGAAAAACCTTATCGCACCCTGTTGCTGTGCCAATCACTATCTGGATACCTGCGCCTGTGTCGGTTGTTATCACAGGCTTACCGTCAGAATAATCACCATGGCCGCGCCGAATTGCAAACATCCTGGTTTGAAATGGAAGCAATTGGCAGCGAAGGTCTGATTGCTTTATCCGGAGGGGTCTCGGGAGAGATTACCCGGCAACTCATGCAAGCAGATATTGCAGCAGCAGAAGCGGCTGCGCGGGACTGGGCGCGTTTGTTTCCAGACAGGTTTTATCTTGAAATTCAGCGCTGCAATCATCCTGGTGAGGAAAACTGGGTACGTGCGACATTGCATCTGGCTTCCAGACTGAAATTGCCGGTTGTCGCGACGCATCCGGTGCAATTTATGCAGCCGGATGATTACAAGGCGCACGATGCGCGCGTTTGCATTGCGCAAGGCTATGTTCTTGGAGATCGGCGCCGCCCAAAAGAGTTTACCGGGGAACAATATTTCAAAACCCAGTCACAGATGGCAGAGTTGTTCAGTGATGTCCCCGCTGCATTAGCCAATAGCGTGGCAATAGCGCAGCGTTGCTCGCTCCTGCTGGACTTGAATGTCACCCGACTGCCAACCTTTCCCACACCTGCAGGTGTCAGTATCGAACAGCATTTACGCGAGCAGGCGCAGGCAGGTCTGGAAACCCGTCTCAACCAGCTATTTTCAAAGCCGGAAATTATTGACGACAAAAGATCACGCTACCAGTCGCGCCTGGATTTTGAAGTGGATACGATTATTCAGATGGGATTTCCGGGCTATTTCCTGATCGTGGCAGATTTCATCAACTGGGCCAAGCGCCATGATGTGCCGGTCGGCCCAGGCCGAGGTTCCGGGGCTGGCTCGCTGGTAGCATATTCATTGGGCATTACCGATCTGGATCCGTTACGCTACGATCTGCTGTTTGAGCGATTTCTCAATCCAGAGCGCATATCCATGCCCGACTTCGACATCGATTTTTGCCAGGATCGGCGCGAACGGGTAATCGAATATGTGCGTAACCGCTACGGCGCAGATAGTGTGGCGCAAATCGTCACCTTTGGCACGATGGCAGCCAAGGCGGTTGTGCGGGATGTTGGCCGGGTACTGGATCTGCCCTATACCTTTGTTGATCAACTGGCAAAGCTGATCCCATTCGAGCTGGGCATGACTCTGCGAAAAGCGCGCGAACTTGAACCCACGCTGAACCAGCGCGCCGAAGCCGAAGAAGACGTGCGCAATCTGCTCGAACTTGCCGAACGCCTGGAAGGCCTGACGCGCAATGTTGGCATGCATGCTGGCGGTGTGCTGATTGCTCCCGGAGAAATCACCGATTTCTGCCCGATTTACTGCGCAAGTACCGGCGAGACCGCTGTCAGCCAATTCGACAAGGATGATGTCGAGAAAATCGGACTCGTCAAGTTTGATTTTCTGGGATTGCGCACGCTGACAATTCTGGATCGGGCAGTTGGGGATATTTGCCACAATCAAGCGGCATTGTCCGGGGAGACTGCGCCTCCCCGTTTTTCGCTGGAGAGCATTCCCCTGCAGGATACGGCCACGTTTAGCCTGATGACAAAAGGCAATACCGTTGGCATCTTCCAGTTTGAGTCGCGCGGCATGAAGGATCTGCTGCAAAAAGCCAAACCAGACCGTTTCGAAGATCTGATCGCGCTGGTAGCGCTTTATCGGCCTGGCCCAATGGATCTGATTCCCGATTTTATCGAGCGCAAACATGGCAAACGCGTCGATTATATCGACCCCAGGCTGAAACCAATACTTGGCGCGACTTATGGCATCATGATCTACCAGGAACAGGTCATGCAGATTGCCCAGATAATTGGTGGTTATAGCCTCGGTGGGGCGGATTTGCTGCGGCGCGCCATGGGTAAAAAGAAAGTTGAAGAAATGGCGCAACAACGAGCCATTTTCGTCAAGGGCGCGATCAAGAACCATATCAGCGAACAGAATGCCGTCCTGCTGTTCAATCTGATGGAAAAATTTGCCGGATACGGATTCAACAAATCACATGCAGCCGCCTACGCGCTGATCGCTTATCAGACCGCTTATCTCAAGGCGCATTATCCTTCCGAGCTGATGGCTGCCTGTCTGTCGGGTGATATGGACGATACCGACAAGGTCACTGTCTTTTATGAAGATTGCAAGCTCAATGGCATCACCCTGTTACCACCGGACATCAATCAATCCATTTATCGTTTCGTGCCCGTTGGCACCAGAACGATACGGTATGGTCTCGGCGCAATCAAGGGAACGGGAGAAGCGGCGATCAACGCAATTGTACAAGCGCGCGAAAGCAAGGGGGCTTTTACCGATCTGTTCGACTTATGCCGGCGGGTTGACCGGCGCATCATCAATCGCCGTGTCGTTGAGGCGCTGATTCGCTCAGGCGCGTTCGATAGCCTCAATACCAATCGGGCAGTATTGATGGCTTCCATCGGTACCGCACTTGAATATGCCGAACAACGCAGCCTGACTGCGAGGCAATTGAGTTTGTTTGGTGATGACCAGATTGTCAACCAGCCGCCCGCCTTGACTGCGGTACCCGCCTGGTCAGAAAAAGTACAACTTCAACATGAGAAAACCGCCCTGGGATTTTACCTGAGCGGGCATCCGTTCAATAGCTATGCGGAAGAGCTCAAACGATTTATTCCATCCCGGCTGAATCAACTTACCCCGGGACGTGAGCCTCAACTCATTGCCGGTATTATTTTTGCCATCCGCACCCAGATGACGCAACGCGGAAAAATCGCGATCGTTTTACTGGATGATGGCATGGCACGGATAGAGGCCGTAGTTTACAACGATTTGTTAAGTGATCATGCCAGTTGCCTGAAGACAGATGAATTATTGATTGCCAAAGTTGTGGTCAGTCATAGCAGGCACGATGGCGGCGAACCACGTATCGTAGTCAAAGAAATTACGGATTTTATCGATGCACGTTCATGCCATGCAAAAAGGCTTAAACTTGCAATCAACGCATCAGGGCTGCCTGATTGCACACAATTACGGAAGATACTAACCGCTCATCGCCCGCCGACAACTGCACTTGGTGTTGCTGGCATACCAGGTTGTCCTGTTTTGATTCAGTTTCGCAACTCCCGGGCAAGTTGTGAAATCAACCTGGGAGAACAGTGGCGTGTTCGACTGCAGAATGCTTTAATTGAAACGCTTATGGAAATCCTGGGGGCTAAAAATGTGGAAATCATGTATTAAGGAGTCGAGAAACAATGACTTGAACATTATTTGTCCGGCTTATTATTTCTCGGCTCCCCAATAAACTCTCTCTGGGTTTATGCACCGGCAATAGTCCATTATTTTATATGCCTCTGAACTATTTTCAGCAATTTCTGCCAAATGCTTTTAGATCAACGATATAGGGAGTTGAATCATGAGAGGACCGGGAACTAATTTGCTGGATTGGCAGAAACGGTATGGAACGGAAGAAGCTTGTGCGCAGGCGCTGACGCAGCAACGCTGGCCGGAAGGGTTTCGTTGCCCGCGCTGCGGGCACG
>JAVVEX010000018.1:0-23922 GCA_032251195.1 Nitrosomonas sp. | reverse complement strand
GTTTTCATGGTGCGCCCCTCTTTTTACATACCGATACACATTGGACGCTCAATTCAACAATTAATTGCGACATAGCCAATGAAAACCATCCAGCCTGCCAGGCATCGAATAACGCCGTTTTCATCTCATTGAAAGAGCAGGCGGCCAATTGTGTGTGCCGCCGGTGTCCGGGGTAGTCCTGAAAAAAGGAAATTGGAATTTCCCACACGCCTTCAATTTTGTCTGGTTGCAACAAGGTTTGTTCCAAGTCTACCTGACAGTCATCCCCCAGATAACAAGGGTTATAGCTGCTGTCAAACAGTAATCCGTTTTTTGCGGCTGCGCGCAAGGTATCACGGTTTGCACCATAGCTACCCGCACGGAATGCGTGCACGTCTTGCACACCTGCCGCTTGCAGGCTGCGCACACCTTTGGCAATCAATGCGGTTTGTTCCTCCAGTGTGAACTGATGCATATATTGTTTGAAATGGGAAGGAATGGTCGGATCATGGATTTCACTCAGCCACTCGGTATGCAGATGCAGTTGTACTTCCTGCCCATTACGTTGAATAAGATTCACACTATTGGCAAGATGCTGATTGCCCGCACAATCCGCAAAAAGTGGCTCCAGAAAATAGGTCGCTTTTAATCCATGTTGATTCAGCTGCTCAACTTGATAAGGCAGGCCAAATTCACCCGTGGATGTTTTGCCATACAAGTATGCGGCAATTTCAGCCTCAAGTTGCGTTTTATCCGCAGGTAGTGCTCGCACCGGCCAGCCATTCGAGTATGGCCATATTTCAGTATCGACTGTTAAAAAAACATTCAGCATGGCCATTACGTTAACGGATGGCTACCAATAGACCCGGTCGCCAATGCTGTAAGAGCGTAACAAAGTGTGCTAGGCAACCTTGCGCAGATATCCATCAGATAACTCGCCATTTTCACCGAAAGTATTACGCAAAAAGGATTCGAACATCAGCAGAGTCCAGATTGGCGCGCTGAAGTCACTGCGCCCGGATTGGTGCTGATCAAGCATTTTTTCAATAAACGCCATGTTAAAGATGCCGGTATCGGCAAGCGTATCGCTCAGCAGTCCGGCGCGTACACGCTCACGCAATGGCCCGCGAAACCAGCTGGCGAGTGGTACGGCAAAACCCATTTTATTGCGGTACAACACTGTTTGCGGCAAATACGCTTCCAGCGATTTTTTCAGAATATATTTACCTTCCTGCTGATGCAGCTTCAATGAGGGTGACAATCCGGACACCCACTCCACCAGCTCATGATCGAGCAACGGCACGCGCACTTCCAGTGAATGCGCCATGCTGGCGCGATCAACCTTGGTTAAGATATCTCCAACCAGATAGGTTTTGATATCCAGATACTGTATCAATGACAGTTTGTCCTGCGTTGGGCTGTTGGCCGCATAATCACGCAACACTTCTACTGCCTGATAGCCCTGCAAACTGCTGCGAAACGCGGGTGAGAACAATTGCGCCCGCAATTTATCTCCCAGAATGGAAACACTGTGAAAATAGCCTTCCACTGAATCACGCGCAAGTGTTTCGAATGTTGCCTTGGCGCGCAAGAATTTTGGCGCCCAGTCCGCCTTGGGATAAAGATGGCCCAGCATCCCGAATAGTGGGCGACGCAATCCGAGCGGCAGCCTCGCGCGCAATTTTTCTTCCATCATATGCCAGCGGTAACGGCGATACCCTGCAAAGTTCTCATCACCTCCATCACCGGATAGTACGACTGTCACATGTTTTTTAGCCAGCTGACACACACGATAGGTTGGTATGGCGGAACTATCCGCAAACGGTTCATCATAAAGCGCAGCCAGCTGATCGACCAATTCAAGGTCATCCTGTGCAACTTGCTCGGTAAAATGCCGTGTTGAATAGCGCGTTGCCACCTGTTGCGCGTATTCTGACTCATCAAACGCAGGATCAGAAAAGGCAATCGAACAGGTATTGACCGACGCTTTCATTTCTTCTGCCATCATGGCCACCACCGCACTGGAATCGACCCCTCCCGAGAGAAAAGCACCCAGTGGAACCTCACTCATTAATTGACTATTGACTGATTTACGCAGTTGAGCAATGAGTGCTTCCTCGGTTTCCTGCTCGCTCTGCATTTCTTGCCGAACAAATGGAACATCCCAGTATTGCCGAGGCTGTATGGTAGTTTGCCCCCGCGTCAGTTTAAGGAGATAACCTGGCTTAAGTTTGAAGGTGCCATTAAAAATGGTCCTGGGTTCCGGGATATAGCCATAAGCAAAATAATCTTCTATGGCCTGGTGATCAAACGTTTTATCAAGTTCCGGATAAGCCAGCAAGGCTTTGAGTTCCGAAGCAAATAAAAAAAGACCATTGTGCAGCAGGGTGTAGTAAAAAGGCTTGATGCCCAGTCGATCACGCGCCATGAAAAGCGTTTGCCGGTTTCGATCCCACAGGCCAAATGCGAACATGCCATTGAAGCGATCGACACAATGTTCGCCCCATTGTTCCCAGGCGTGTACGATGACTTCCGTATCGCAATGGGTACGAAATTGATGACCAAGTGCAGTCAACTCCGCGACCAAAGCCTGAAAATTATAGATCTCACCGTTAAATACTACGACAACACTGCCATCTTCATTGAACAACGGTTGTTGACCACCAGCCACATCCATGATGGATAAGCGGCGGTGTCCCAGACCCAGGCCAGGCTCGATATGAGTGGTGCCCTCGTTCGGCCCGCGATGTATCTGGGTTCGGTTCATCCGTTCCAGTAACCCGCGATCGATCTCATTGCTACCATGAATATCGAAAATCCCTGTTATGCCACACATGTTTGTGTCCTGTCAGAAGTAAATGCCATTAGGGCATCTCTAAAAATCCATATTTCGTTACAATACGTCGCTATTCACAAAAAATATTTCCTTACATATCAATCATATGCTGCGTCAAATATTTTTTGTTCTTGCCTCGTTTTGTTTAAAACTCTGAATTTTTAGAGACACCCATTACTATTTTTGATTTTTTGCTGAATCAAGACCTGCTTTAATAGCAGGCATCATATCCGCGACAAATTCACGCAACAATAAAACTGCTTCCTGCGTATCCATCTCATAATCAGCTGCAATAATGATTTCCGCACCATCATCTTCCTGCCCGAGCAGTTGGTTGATTGCCATTAAAAACTTAACCATATAGGGGTTACTGGTCTCGTAATCATTGAGCCACCACCAACGCCAAGTCAGCAATCTGGTTGCAGATTTGCGTAACTGATTCTGCGTGACGGTTAACTCCGCACCGCCTGCGGATACATTCTGCGCCGAGCTACCGACATTATTCCAGCCACTATCCTCGCCAACCAGAACATTGCCATAATTAATCAGCTCATCACCCTGTTGCTGGTTGCGGTAATAGGTTACGTGGATACTGACACGTTGGCCGTTATGGCTGAAATGTCCGATATACCGGGCTGGTGAGCCAATATAAACTGGTACCCAGTCAGACGGGGAAACCGTTTCAATCTGCCATTTGCCTGATGTATCCACAATATCAATCGTCGGCACAGGCTTCTGATCGAGGGAGGCTCTGGTACTTATGTACTGGGCATACAATGGCCAGATTGTCGTGGTGATCACAATTAACCCGGCCATACCCAATATTGCCTTGCCAGAAGAATTCGACAGAACAGACTCGGTCTGCCCGGAGTGGTTGCTAGACGTTACCGGTAATTGATCCTCACGCCAGAACGAGCCTAGCCAGAATAGCAACAACATCACCAGCCCAAAAAATATCCAGCCGTATATCAGATGATCAACGCCCACCGCCAGCGTCATATCGCTGAAATGACCTGTCATCACGATCAGATAAGCGCGCAGACCATTTGCAATGATTGGGACAATCACAGACAGCGCAATAAATATGATGCGCCTGCCAAGGCTGTGATAAGTAAGGTAGGCATAGAGCGTGCCCAATGTCACCGAGGCAATCAGATAGCGCACACCGCTACAGGCCTCGACTACCGACCAGTTGCCACTCGGGATGCTGAAAAAACTGCCCTCACGATAAACCGGAATACCGGTTAGTTGAAGCGCACCAACCGTAAAATCAGCGGTAAAGTCAATCAGCGGCGGGATGAGAGCATCTCCAAACGGTACCGCAAAAAATAAATAGGTAAGTGGGAAAAGCGTTGCGACGAAAAATTTATTGCCAAGCATCGCCCACACGATAATCGGCAGCATCGCAACCAGGGCATACTGTTGCACTATCATGGCACTGGCAAGCGTGGCCAGCAACCAGCCAAACCCCAATCCAGCCAATAATAAAAGCGGCAGATAATCCGGTTGATGGTGAATGGTTTTCAGTGCTGCCCGTCTATCCCAGATCATGTACAGACTGAATGGAATAATCAGAAACCCGTGCGCGTATGTTTCGGAACGCATCCAGATCGCCACAATCGACCAGGCTGTTTCATGGTAACTAGCCAGCACAAATCCAATGACTGCCAATGTCAGCAGTACGTTGATGTTTCCATTGGTCGCTTTATCGTGCGCAATATCAGGCAATTCAATTCGTGTCGTCATGGTCGATGGATTTTCAGAAATTTTATCGGCTAAATAAATGGAAACGGATATTTCCCGTCAGGCCTGAGTATCGCCGGACGTTTTCAGCAAGGTATCTACGCGTGACAGGCTGTTTTGCCAGGTGTAGTCTGCCATGATCCGGTTACGGGCAGCGTGACCCAGGATTGCTCCCTTCTCATTTTCCAATACGGATAATACCTGATTGGCAAATTCAATTTCGTTATCCGCAACCAGCAACTCGTCTCCAGGAACAGCATCAATCCCTTCGATCGCCTGTGAGGAAGCAATAACCGGCTTCTGCATCGCCATTGCCTCCAGCACCTTGTTCTGAATGCCACGCGCAATTCGCAGCGGCGCAACTGCCGCCACAGCATGCTGCAGATAGGGTCTGACATCCGCCACCATTCCGGTAACACGAACGCCCGGCAGGTTTGCTAACAACTGTACGGCTTTGCTTGGCTTGGCGCCTACGATATAAAACCAGGTATCCGGTTTCTGTGCACGAATGGAAGGAAAAATATGACGAGCAAACCAGTCTACCGCATCAATATTCGCCCAGTAATCCATTGCGCCAGTAAACACCAGCACTTTAGCGTCAGCTGGATAAGGATTGGGATACTCCTGGCCGGGTGAAAAAAAATCGGTATCGACGCCATTATTGAAGAAAGTTGTTTTCTGCGCACATTCAGGCGCAAGCTGACGAAATAACTCCGCTTCTTTTTCAGAAACAAACGTTACGTTGTCAAATTTGCAAGCCATGCGTCTTTCGTAATCGAGTAAACAGTTTGCTTCACGGCGATAAATCCAGCTGAGTGGCCACGATTTTGATAATGCGTACTGCCGCCATTTATCGGAATCGACATCGACAAAGTCAATGATACGATGACCTTGTTGATTGTGATCGACATATTGCGCCATGGCGGCAGAAAACACGATACTGGCTGATACGGCCTGCTGCCCCATAATTTGGGTTACCCACCGCTGCAATTTCGCATGTCGATAATAGGATAATGTCAGCGGATCATTACCCAGCAATGCAAACACGCTCCTGACACGGGCGACAAGCGGATTAATTCCCACAATACAGGCATCCTCGCAGTATGACCTGACTTTATCCACATATTGCCAGTCCTGCTCATCATCAACGAATGTCCCAAGAAACACTCGATAACGTTGGCTTAGATGCTGCAAGAGGTGAAATGAGCGAATCTTGTCACCCTTGTTTGGCGGGTAGGGAATACGATGCGTCAAATACAGCAAGGCTTGCATCACGATCAGCCGAGATTTCTATTGATGTAGGGGCCAATCAGATTCGCCAAAGCAAGCGGCATTTTTTTCCAGGCGTTGATGAAAAAACGGTATTTTGGGTTTAATGGATTGATTTCTGGCATAGTTTGTTTTCGATGTAACTGATATTCATAATAAAGCCGCTCCGGCTCAAATCCCCAGTTTTTTTTAAAACTGTAGGAACCCGTACCTTGCTTGCTGCGTCCGAAATCAAAAATCCGGTAACCACGTTCACAGGTGCGCCGCATCAATTCCCAGTACATGAAGTCATTGGCCGCCAGGTCTCTGGCCGCATCCGTGCCTCCGCCATAGTATGGCAAGACTTCGTCTCGAAAGTAGAAACTCATCACCGCACTCACCACCTTGTTATCGTGGGTGATAACAAGCACTTCACAATTGTCTCCAAAAATCTGCTTAAGCAGGCAGAAATAATGCCTGGAAAAAACTGGCGTACCCAGGCGATGCAGGCTAAAAGCGTAAGCCATGAAAAAACGATCGGTCGTTGTGTCCACGCAAGCTTGCAACCCATGCTTGATGCCTTTTCGTACCATCGCCCTCTGTTTCCGGGGAATTTCAAGCAGGTTTTGCTCAACATCAGGATCCATCACTTTACGGAAAGTAACGTAGATATCCTTGGTCGGCCAGTCCGCATGTAGTGGTTCACGCAGGCGGTATTCCAGATAATCAACATTGAGATAACCCGCCAAAGCTTGTGCCGCCTGATCAAGTTTGTTGCGCGCGCTGTCGGATACTGCCGCAATACCACCGTAAACACAAAATGGCAACGCGCTGAGACTATGCCCAAACAGCAGACTATTGATTTCTGCCAATGGCAGCACACCCTGGATTTGACCATTTTCTTCAACATAAAGAAACCAGGTTTTATGTCCGAACGCCTGCTCCATTATCTGCTGCCAGCCGGCACGGTGAAAAAATGTCGCCTGCGGGCAATATTCGACAAAATTATCCCAGGCACGATATTGCGCCTGTTGCAGCACGGAAACCTGCGACAATATTTCTGCCAGTGATTTGTTTACATCAGGTACGGAATGTTTGACTGTACTCATGTCATCTGTCCGAGAAAAATATGATCCATGCGTCCCCAGGAAAATTGCTGCGTCAACATACGTAGCCGATTTTCCATGCGGTTCAGGTTGACATAATGCCGGAAACGCGTTTTGATGCCTATTCCACTTATTCGTGGTTGATCGGGATCAACTTCCCAGGGATGAAAATAAAAAATGACTGGCTGCTGGTCGTTCTGATTGACGGATTGCAAAAACCAGCGAGACAGGCAATAAGGCCAGAAGCGAAAGTAGCCGCCACCGCCAGCCGGGAAATTACGTCCCAGCATACGTATTGTGGTAATGGGCAATTCAAGCAATCGGCCTGTCCTGCTTGGACGAAAAGCGAAACGGGGCGCCTCGGGCATGCCGTAGTGGTCATGTGCAACGGGATAGATACTGGAACTATACTGATAATCCGCTGCTTCAAGGCAATCCAGTGCCCACAGATTCTGGCCATTGATCGAGAAGCTGGGCGCGCGATAGCCAATAACTGGCACAGATCCGATATCCTCCAGCAATTTTTTACTGCGAACAATATCATTCTGGAACTGTTTCTGGTCAAACTCAGTTACCCGATGGTGAGCATAACCATGACACGCAAGTTCGTGACCGCCACCGACCATCCGCTTGATCATTTCCGGATAACGCTCCGCTATCCAGCCCAGTGTAAAAAAAGTTGCATGAATCTGACGTTCGTCCAGTAACGCCAGGATTAGATCAATATTACGCTCTACCCGGCACGGTATTTTCTCCCAATTGGATCTGGCGATAAAGGGCGCAAAAGCCGATACCTGGAAATAATCTTCAACATCGATGGTCAGGGCGTTGATCATAATAAATTCTGCTAAGGCTGAAATTAGTCCAATGGATTTTTTATCGCTGAAATATCAAACTCTTTTTTGATATCCAGCACGATTTCATGCGCCTCGGCTTTACCAAAAACCTGAAGTTCTTCCAGACACCCCATGATTAACAGGCGATCGCAAAACTGGTTGATTCTCCGTGGAATTCCATCAGTAAATTCATGAATGATATCGAAAATATCATCTCGGAATGCCGGATTACCGCTCCAACCGACTTTCTGCAGCCGGTGTTCAATGTATGCTCTGATTTCTGATTGATCAAGCGGGCCAAGGTGGTAGGTGGCAATCACTCTTTGCCGGAGTTGTTGCATGTGGCTACCGAGCAGGGTTCTTCTAAATTCTGGCTGACCCAGCAAGAAAGTTTGCAGTAATGGGCGATCCTGTGTTTGAAAATTGGACAGCATGCGTAACTCTTCAAGGGTTTGTTGACTGAGATTCTGCGCTTCATCAACAACTAACAATGCTCTTTGCCCTTCTCGAGCACGCTGATAAAAAAACTGCTCCAGCCCCAGCAATAACTCTGCCTTCGATAAACTGGTGTATGGCAGACCAAATGCCGCCGCCACCATACGTAGCGCATCATCCGCATCCAGATTAGTGCTGACAAGCTGCGCAACGACGATTTGTTCCTGTTCAAGATTCTGAAAAAGATGACGCATCAGGGTAGTCTTGCCCGCTCCGATCTCACCGGTAATGACAATAAAGCCGTCTTCCTGTGACAATCCATATTGTAAATATGCCGCAGCACGTTTGTGCCCCTTGCTGTCGAAAAAGAAACTGGCATCGGGTTTAAGTTGAAAAGGCTTCCCGGTAAACCCATAATAATTAAGATACATGTGCTCGATCTTTCTAAAAATTCATGTTTAAGGTTGCGGTAATTGCATTCGCACTAAAATCATTACCGAGACTGCTGATAGCGCGTTCAGTAATCCGTCGCTGATGGCGATAGCTGAGACCAGCATTCATATTCTCAGTGAACTGTTTGTTTACGCTTAACATAGCGATAATGTTATCAGTCGATCGATTGGTAGCATTGAAATTAAACCGGGTATAACCAAAATTAACGTTTGCGTTGGTTCGTGGTCCCAGGCGATGATTCCACAAAACATTGCCACCGACTTGTTTTGTATCCCGGGTCAGCAACGCATTTTGTAATCCGATCAGATCCGCATCTTCCTGATCGGGACTGAAGGATTTTCTGGACAGATTGAATACCCTGAAAACCAGGGAATTTTTCCGGCCATTCAACGTTAGCGATGCCTGAAAACGCTTTAATAAAAACAACCGGTTGGTCAGGAAATTATTGGGATCGGAAACATTCAATGGCAATCCCTGATTCAGTAATGCCGTACCATCCGTTATGCCAGGCAGTTGCCCCAAAGAACCAGCATTAAGAATTCCGCCACCAAACAATGATTGTTGCTGACCAAACGTGGTGATATCTTCTACATAACTGGCGTTCCACAGCGTCCGGCGAGTGCGGTGATCAAATGCTCCAGAGAAAGTTTTCCCAAAAAAACGTTCGCCGCCCGATGCGCTGAGGCTTGTTCTGCGAGTTGGTTCCCAAGAGAAACCTGCTGTCCAGAAATGACTGGATGGCTTTCCTCTGATTGATATGAAACTATTACGCTCGTAGCCGCCCGTGCCAATCAAACTGAATTGGGACGTAACGACATATCTCACCGTACCAGTTGTTCGCTCCAGTTCAATTGTTCCCAGATTAACGCCAGCCCGCTCTCGGCTGATTTCTGTATGGGTGTAGTTAATCCCCCAGCCGAGTGTTCTGAACGCTGATCCGCTATTCAAGGAAGCAATGAAAGCATCACTGGAATTATTGAAAAATCTGCGAGCATTTGAACTGATACCACTACGAGCATAGCGAACTTCGCCAGAGGCCAGATTCTTGAAACGGTGACGAGCGTAAGGGCTGATGCTCCAGGTGCGGATATCACGCAAATTGCCACTCAGATTGGCATTATCCGCTGCTTGCGAGCCGAACAGAAACGCATTCTGCTGTGAAATAGCAGCACGCCCATCCACAAAAAACAGATCCCGGAGTATTTCAGCAGTTCCATTGCTGTTTAGCTGTTGCCGAACCAAGGTACGCCCACGATTGGCAAAAAACAGGTTGTTCAAGGTGTAATTGGCGTTGACACTAAAACGACGCCCATCACCTGTCAGGCTCACGCCTGGGTTGATTTGCGTGATAAAGTCACCACCGCCACCGCCACCGCCAACTCCGCCAAATCCTCCAATGCCACCCAGTCTTACGTTATCGGTATAAGTTTCACTAACCGACAAACGCGGCCGAATGTCCCACTGTGCAGCTTGTGCTGTTATAAACCAGCCACTGGTGCCAGCCAGAAAAACGCTCCAGACACATAGCCGATACGATAAAAGAGGATGACAAACCGGTAACTTCATTAATAGTAATAACCGTAGTAACCGGCGTTAGACTGTGATCTTGCTTTGTTGTATATCAAGTTGACAACATCGCAGGACTCGATTTGCTGCAAGGCATCCTTCACGGTCTGCTGCGTGGTTCTTTCAGCCTCGACCACCAGCACAATCTGCCCCATTTGACAGGCAAGCGCACGTGCTTCACTGGTCAACAGCAGGGGTGGGGAGTCAAATATTACGATCCGATCGTGATAACGTTGCGCAAGTTCTTGCAGAATAGTCCCCATGCTCTGGCTGGCCAGCAATTCGGTGGCGTGAGTATGGCGCGTCCCCGCAGGGAGTAATGTCAGTTTTTCCACGTTGGTTTTTATCATGACGTCGGCTATGTCCAGCTCCGGATTCAGAATAATATCCAGCAACCCGGGTTCCTCCATACTGAAACCCAGCGTCCTGGGTATCGAGGGACGTGCGACATCCGCATCGACCAGCAAGACCCGATGGTCCATTTCCATGGCAATGCTCATGGCCAGATTGATCGAGCAGAAGCTTTTACCCTCACCGGCCAAAGAACTGGTCACCATGATCAAATTGCCGTTTTTCAATCCATTCATCTGGTTGAAGGCATTGGATAGTAATGGCCTTTTGATTAAACGGAACTGCTCCGCCATTGCTGACTTGGTATGATTGAGCGTGACGATTCCCGAACGGTGAAGATTTTCCAGGTCAATATCTATTCTTTTAGTGGTCTTTCTGGCGTCACCAGTCGCTTTTGAACTGCGCAAATGGCTCGATTGTTCGGCTGTGGCAACAAATATTTGATGCCCCTGCTTCCCGTTTGTTGGCACATCGTGCGTCGGGGATGCAAGGGATGATGCGCTATTCGGCGGCAACGTTTCTTCCGAAGGATGCGAACCGGGATCAGTGCCGGGAAGGTGTTGCCGTGTGTTGCTCTTAGCAAGTTTATCTGCTGCCCGCTCTATGAGACTCATGCTCGCTCCTTGAATACTTGTGATCTTGCGCCTGAACCGGATTTGTCAGCAAATCGCACCAGACAAACCAGATAAATCAACCAAACCATGACTACGTTGCCACCAAACCGGGCAGTTTTGCAAAAAGAACCAATATGGCATAACATATCACCAACAGCAGCAATGATGCGCCGAAGGCAAAGAGCTGCCCTTTACGTTTCATTTTCTCCTGATCGGTCCAGACCATCGGTACTGTTCCCAGAATTGGCAGACCCGTTACTTCACGCAAACCTCCCTGGGTATGAAAAGTGGGGCGTATCTGGCTGATAACAAAAGCCATCCCAATTCCACCCACCAGCGCACCAAGAAAAACGAATGTAAACAGTTTCTTGCGATCCGGCCCAGCCGGCGTTTCAGGAACTGCCGGTGGATCGATGATCCTGAATGACATCAGACCGGTTGCAGAACTCAACTCCCCTGAAATCTCGGCTGATGCGCGACGCTCCAGCAATTTCTCGTAATTGGCTTTGTTGACACTGTAATCACGGTTGAGTTGCTGCATTTCCACCTCGACTGCGGGCACCATCGCACTCATTGATTTGAGTCGTTCGAAACGCGCGTCATATTCAGCCACGCGCACCTCCATTGCGGCCACCAAAGCCTGCGCTTCAGTCAACGCAATATTGAGCTGCTGCAGCATCGGATTATAATTCATGCCATGATTACTCGCCGCACCCATCAGTTTCGCTTCTTCAATCTTGCGTTCTTCCAGAACAGCAATTAGTCTTTTGGCAGCGATCACGTCTGGGTGCTGCTCCGTATAATTCAGCAACATGTTGTCGAGATTGGTATTCAGATCCTGGATACGCCCGTCAATTTCGGGATTAATAATACTCTTGGGTGAAATTTCACTGGCCTCCAACAATAATACGGGTTCATCGCCAGTCATTTGTTTCTGAACAGCATTCCGAGACTGCTGCGCCTCTGCCAATGCCAGCCTTGCCTTCTCCAGCTCTTCTCGCGCAGAGACCAGCTGAGTATAGTAATCGCCTTGGCCAGGCAAAAGCCCAAGATTCTTCTGTTTGAACGCTGTCAATGCAGCTTCTGCTGCAATCAGCTTTTCTTCGTAGGCCGCGATTTGCTGGTCGATGAAACGCAATGCTGTTGTTGAGTCCTGTCGTTTTCCTTCCAAGCCACCCTCGACAAAAATTGTCAAAAGCGACTGGACGATATCTTTGGCCAGTGTTGGATTTTTGTCGCTGTATGAAATAGTAAAAATATTATCCCGACCTGTTGATGCCAGCCTGATATTTTTCATCAGAGAAATAATCAGTTTGTCCATGGCACTGTCATTGGCCGCCTTGATATCCAGATCCACCATACGGATGATTCTTTCCACATTGGGACGGCTAATCAGCGTTCTGCTCATGATGGTTACCTGCTGCTCCGGATTCGGCGACACCGTCATTCCTGCCATCAGCGGCCTGAGTATGCTTTGGGTATTCACATAAATCCGTGCAGATGCTTCATAGTCATCAGGCATCTGATAAACATAAAACCACCCTATCAACGCAACAAACCAGGCAACCGCAACAGAAAGCCAACGGTATTTCCAGATACCCTTGATATAAACCAGAAGCCGCTCAACTATCTCATCCATATTGAATTACCTCATTTTCTTACGAGAATTTTCCATGAAAACATCGAAGTAATATTAAAAATAACTTTCTGGTATAACCAACACATCCCCTTGATACATGGGCACATTGGCCGACACATCTCCATCACGAATCAGATCGTTCAGCCTGACACGATATTGTTGTTGTACGCCATCCACTATCCTTATGATTCTTGCTCGATTACCCGCGGCAAAATCCGTTAATCCGCCTACCGCAATCATCACGTCCATGACTGACATATTTTCGCGATAGGGAAGTGCCTGAGGCTGTGCCGCCTCGCCGATGACCCTCACTTGCTCAGCAAATGGCCCGATAAAATCAGTAACAACCACAGTAACCACAGGTTGCTGCAGATATTTTGCAAGCGTATCCTCTATATCGCGTGCAAGTTGCGTAGACGTTTTACCGCTGGCAGGCAAATCTTCAACCAAAGGTGTCGTAATTTTTCCATCTGGCCGAACCGGAACACTCATCGAGATTTCCGGGTTACGCCAGACAATGATATTCAAGGTGTCCCCAGGACCAATTAGATAGTCATGTGGTATTTTTTCACCCTGAGTGGTTAATAACGGATAGCTGGTACATCCACCCAGCATTAACAAGCCAGCAATAAAAGAAACGATCAGTCCCACTCTAAATAGCATATTCACGTTAAAGACCTCGAAATTGAAGATTGTCCAAGTTAGTTTCCTTGAATTGATTTACATTAATATTACGAAAATTCGAACAAATTTCCCGGTTATATTTTTGGGCTGAAGCGCTTACCATTTTCGCATGTAACATGCAACACGCTGAGTATAGAAGGATATGAAATTATTATTTATTGAAATGAGGTTATATGACTAAAATTACATATTCATTGATCGCGCATTTATCTGGATATTGATATTGAATACGGCATCTGCATATAAAACTGTATCCATTAATGCAGAAACATTCTGCCTGCGGCAGTCGCGCCGATGAATCCATTAAAAAGCAAATGACACCAAATCTGTTTAAATTGATTAATATCAATTAGATATTTTAGATATCAATGGGTATGAATAACAAATGAAACCAAGAGGATCGGCAATATGCTTAAGAGAGATTCAAGTAGAGTTACGCATTGAGATATGCTGGCACCTTGAACACTTTGAATGATGGTCTTGAAAACTTGTCATCATACTAATATAAAAGTTTCTGACGTATCAAGATATTCTCGCCTTTGCCTCAGGGCAATCGGGCTTAAATTATCTTGACTTTTAAGTTTGATTGTTAATCATAAGGTTAAAGGTGTCGAGAATTTAAGTTAATCAAAAAACAAGCAATTTTGCCAATTTTATGGTTCATAACATACTGTTTTAATGAATAATAAATTTAAGCCCGATTGCCCTGGCCTTTGCCTTTTATTTTACGATACTTTCTGGTAGAGCAATCATTTATCACCCATATGCTGATATGAATAACCTGATTAACCAATAAAATTTTGCAAGATCATTCAAGGGCAGTCATATGACAATCACACTTAATCACACCGTTGTTCCGTCTCGTGACAACAGAGTATCTGCAGCTTTTTACTGCCAACTGTTTGGCTTTAAGTATCTCGGGGAATTCTCGCATTTCATTGTCGTGCGTGTAAATGATACGTTATGCCTCGATTTTGACAATAGCGACCGATTTGAGTCCCATCATTATGCGTTCAAGGTCACGGAACAGGAGTTTGATACTATCCTTCAGCGCCTGCAGGACAAGCAGATCCCATACGGGAGCGGCCCATTCGAAGCAAATAATATGGAAATAAACCATCATTATGGCGGCCGCGGCACCTACTTTTATGACCCAAGCAACCATTTACTGGAAATTCTAACCACTGATTATGAAATACCACCTCATTGATCCGCGCCTTTACACATTTCAACCAATTAATTACAGGTGGAATTAACGCTCTCCCCAGAGTCCCGGATCCAGGTCTGTCTGACGCATCATTGTACGGTTCGACGGGAATTCAATCTTGCGTAAAGCCCCTCCGAGTTCCTCTGCCATGCGCCGAAATTCGATAACCACTGTTTCTCTGGGCACAATAAATACCTGGATTACTCCTGATCTGTAATAAACCAGCACCTTCATGATATTAATCTCAAAAAATTATTTTAGAGTGTAACCATACTTCTAACCGCATCAGATTCACCCACCCGGTCTGACATTTATTTCACATTAATCAAAATTAAACGCCAGGCAATGTAGAATTTGTACGCTGTTATTGTTCAGTAACAAGTCCAATCATTCTAGTACGTTCAAAATAATTCAAATATCGGAGTAAACAAGTATTTATGGCTCAATACGTTTTAACCATGAATCGTGTCAGCAAAATGATTCCGCCCAGGCACGCCATCCTCAAGGATATTTCTCTTAGTTTTTTTCCAGGCGCAAAAATAGGCCTGCTCGGGTTGAATGGTTCAGGCAAATCCACTTTGCTGAAAATTATGGCTGGTGCAGACAAGGAGTTTGATGGGGAATGTACCCCTATGCCAGATCTTAAAATAGGATATTTGCAACAAGAGCCACAACTTGCTCCAGAGCTGACCGTGCGTGAAACAATTCAAGCTGGATTTGGCGAGGCATTCAATGCACAGCAGCAACTTGATGCCGTCTACGCAGCATATGCCGAGCCAGACGCGGATTTTGAGGCGTTGGCAGCTGAACAATCACGGTTGGAAGCGATCCTGATCGCACAAGAAGGTGGGGACAATCTGACACAACAAATGGAAATTGCTGCAGACGCATTACGCCTGCCACCATGGGATGCATTGATCCAGCATCTCTCCGGTGGTGAGAAGCGCCGGGTTGCGTTGTGCAGATTACTGCTCTCGAGACCAGATATGTTACTGCTGGATGAGCCTACCAACCATCTTGACGCAGAATCCGTCGAATGGCTCGAACAATTTCTGGCTCGATTTTCAGGAACTGTGGTTGCTGTCACGCATGACCGCTATTTTCTGGATAATGCCGCTGAATGGATTCTTGAGCTGGATCGTGGCTACGGAATTCCATGGAAGGGAAACTATACCACTTGGCTTGAGCAAAAACAGAATCGCCTGAAACAAGAAGAAAGTACCGAGTCTGCTCACCAGAAATCGCTCAAGAAAGAATTGGAGTGGATTCGGCAAAATCCCAAGGGAAGGCAATCCAAATCCAAGGCGCGACTGGCACGTTTTGAAGAGCTCAACTCGCAGGAATATCAAAAACGTAATGAAACCCAGGAAATCTTTATTCCGGTAGCCGATAGATTGGGGAATGAAGTGATCGAATTTATCAGCGTCTCCAAGGGGTTTGGTGATCAGCTGTTAATCGATAATTTGAGCTTTAAGGTTCCTGCGGGTGCTATTGTCGGCATCATTGGTTCTAATGGCGCCGGAAAATCCACCCTTTTTCGTATGATTATCGGTCAGGATCAGCCAGACACAGGAAAAATCAAGATTGGTGATACCGTAAAATTTGCTTATGTGGATCAATCACGAGACGCGCTGATCAGTAGTCAGACGGCATTCCAAATGCTTTCAGACGGTCTCGACATACTAACTGTCGGCAAACATGAAATTCCTGCGCGTGCTTATCTGGGCAGGTTTAATTTTAAGGGAACTGATCAGCAGAAACTTGTCGGCACGCTCTCCGGTGGCGAACGAGGCAGACTCCATCTAGCCAAGACACTGATATCAGGCGGGAATGTGCTGCTACTCGATGAGCCTTCCAATGATCTGGATGTTGAAACGCTGCGCGCGCTTGAAAATGCATTACTCGAATTTGCTGGATGCGTACTGGTTATTTCCCATGACCGCTGGTTCCTCGATCGCATTGCAACACATATTCTAGCTTTTGAGGGTAACTCACAACTGGTGTTTTTTACCGGCAACTATCATGAATATGAGGCCGACAAACGTAAACGCCTCGGTGAAGAAGGCGCAAAACCCAAACGTATTCGCTATAAACCGATTACTCGCTAAAAAAGCGGGTATCCAGTAAATCAGAAGCAATGGCGATGATGGATTTCAATGATGATGTCCGTGCGGCTCATGTACGTGGCCATGAGCAAGCTCTTCTACGGTCGCAGAGCGAACATCGACTACGGTACATTCAAATTGCAATGCCATGCCAGCATAAGGATGATTTCCATCGACGACAACGATATCCTCAGTTACGTCCGTCACGGTGTAAATCATCATATCATCCGATTCTTCTTCGCCACCTTCAAACTGCATCCCAATCGCCACACCTTCTGGAAAAGAAGATTTAGGTTCAATTCTTATCAATTCGGCATCATATTCACCAAAGGCATCTCCAGGTTCCATCAAAATGGAAAGGCTGTGCCCAATTTCTTTTTCATGGAGCGCTTCTTCAACAGTCGGGAATATTCCATCATAGCCACCATGCAGATAACTGATAGGGGCTTCCGTTTCCTCCATAATCAATCCTTCCTGATTGAGCATTTTATAATTGAGGGATACAACCGTATTTTTTTCTATTCGCATATCATCTCCGTTCATCAATCCGTATTGTTAAGCCGTAGAACTTCTTGTTTATGCTGCATCAATCTTCAGCGGCAAGTCCAACTCAATTACAATTAAGTGACTGATATAAAATGTATTTATACTTGTCTACCGCAAGGCGCAAAACTTCGCCGGTGCACATCAGAGATACCGTATCGCTGGATTGCTGCCAAGTGAATCTTAGTTGGGTAGCCTTTATGACGATCAAAACCATACATCGGATAGCGTGCGTGCAAGCGCAGCATTGCTGCATCCCGTGTCGTTTTAGCCAGGATGGATGCAGCAGAAATCGCTGCTATTAAACTATCTCCCCTGATGATTGTTTGCACTTCGCAACCTAATCGGGGCGCATGTATTCCATCAACCAGTATCAGCGCGTTTTCAGATAGTGATATTTTCTTGACAGCTCTTTGCATGGCAAGCAGGCTGGCCTGTAAAATATTCAGCTGATCAATTTCTGCTACTGAAGCACAGGCAACTGACCAAGCAGTAGCATGGCATTTAATTGCTTTGGCTAAAGCTTCTCGCTTTGTTGCAGTCAGTTTTTTCGAATCAGTCAGTCCCGTCACGACATATTCCGGATTTAGCGCCACACAAGCGGCATACACCGCGCCAGCCAATGGCCCCCTGCCCGCTTCATCTACTCCGTAAATTATTTTGTCCGGATACATGACCGACAGTTCCATCTTACATAGTGAAATACTCAGATCGTGCGCGCCGTACACATAAGCTGTGCTTCAGTCACAGTTTGACCGTCGACCTCAGCGACAGCAGAATATTTCCATATCCCTTTAATCTGTCGGCTAATCTCTACCTTCAGAATCAATTGATCGCCTGCAATCACCGGCTTCTTGAAACGCACCGCATCAATTCCAACAAAGTAATAAACCTTTTCCGAATCAAGGCTGGAATCAAGACCGGTGTCTCCGCTTCGAATCGTCAATATAGCCGCTGCCTGTGCCAGTGCTTCCACGATCAACACACCTGGCATGACCGGATAATGAGGAAAATGCCCGCTGAAGTAAGGCTCATTGATTGATACATTCTTATAGGCGTGAATACTCTTGCCAGCTTCGAGCTTCACCACTCTGTCAACCAAAATAAAAGGGTAGCGATGTGGCAAGTACTTCAGGATTTCATGGATGTCCATAGCGGTTATTTGTTCTCTTTCTTTTAAATTCATTGTGTTATCCGGCGCTTTAACGTTTTTTCCTGTGCATTCAATATTGATATTATCTGATCGGTAATATCAATACGCGCGCTGCGGTAGACTGAATCCTGAAGCTGAAGGATCAAGTCATAACCCTGCTCTGTAGCAAGGTCATCGATTGCCTGATTAACCCGATCCAAAATCCGACCATATTCCTCATTCTGGCGCAAACTCAAATCTTCGCGCATCTGTTGTTGTTCGCGTTGATGCTGCCGACTAAGACTGGCTAGTTTGCGTTCTTTAACACGTCTATCGGATGATTCCTCAATTTGAGCATCCACCTGCTGTTCCAACTGTTGCTGAAGCTGTTTAATCTGTACAGTAAGTGCTTTGATTTGGCTATCACGCAATTTGAATTCCTGTTCAATTTTTTTCTGTGTCTTGATCGCAAGAACAGATTCTCTTAGAATTTTTTCAGTATTGACAACGCCGATTTTTATCTCAGAAGCGCTTACTCTCGACGATGGCAGCAAAAACAGCAGTCCCATGGCGAGAATCAACAAACCAATGACTTTTCCGAACTGCCACTCATTCACAAACTTCATCTGCACTCTATCACTCTATCGCCAATTAGAAAGTTTGTCCTAGCTGAAACTGAAAGCGCTGCGTATTATCTCCCGGCTGGTCGTTGAAAGGCTGCGCAATACTGAATTTCAGTGGCCCCATTGGTGAAATCCAGGTAACTGCCAAGCCGGCAGCGTAACGAAAATCTTTTGAACCGAGTCCTGAAAAAGAATTGACAATTGTGCCGCCATCGAGAAAAGCACTTAGACGAACCTTTTTATCTTCCAGCATAAACGGTACAGGAAACAATAATTCGATATTACCAACAATCCGCTTGCTGCCACCAATCACCCGGTCTTCTTCACGAGGACCCAGGGTATTGATATTGAAACCACGCACAGAATTAAACCCTCCAGCAAAAAAATTCTTGAAAAAGGGCAACGGTTTACCTGAATAGCCATCACCAACACCCGCTTCACCATTGAGCATCAACGTAAAATGTTTTGTCAGCGGATAAAACCAGCGCTGTTCCAAACTGATTTTGTAATAGCGTAGATCAGCAATTGGCGCACTGAATTCAGCAAATACACGTTGCGTTAAGCCGGAAGTTGTCCAGATCGCGCTATCCCGTCGGTCACGTGCCCAACTTAACGTCAGCGGAAAGCTGGTGGAGTTTTTGCCAAATTGATCGACAAAATCGACAAAACGTTTCGGGCTATCATCACGCAGTTTGATCTTGGTCTGCTCAAACCCGAATCCAAGTGAAATAGCATCATTTTCTGCAACAGGAATTCCGAAACGGATACTGGCACCAGTGGTATCCGTATTAAAAACCCCCACACTATTGAGAGAACGCGTATTGATCGCTCTTCTGAATGCCTCCAACCCCAGACTGACACCATTGATCGTGTAATAAGGATTTGTGAATGAAGCGGAAAGAATCTTGTTGACACTGCCAGTATTAACTTGCAGGCTAAGAAAATTACCAGTACCGAAAATATTGTTTTGTGCAATCGATCCGTTCAGGATAATTCCTTCCCGATCAGAAAAACCGGCACCAAACATGATTGCCCCAGTTGGTTTTTCAGCAACGCTCACGTTGATATCCAGCTGATCGGGCACATCCGCTACAGGCGGCGTCTCTACATTCACGCTGGTAAAAAAGTCAAGCCGATCAATGCGCCGCCGAGAAGTGTTAATCTGGCTGGTAGAATGCCATCCTCCCTCCATTTGACGAAACTCACGCCGTATGACTTCATCCCGGGTACGTTCATTGCCGCTGACATTAATTCGCCTGACATAAACCCGGTGTCCCGGATCGATAAAAAAAGTAAAAGCGGTCTGGCGCGTATCTTTGTCCAGCTCTGGCGCGGCATTTACATTGGCAAACGCATAGCCATCATCCCCCAATCTGTCACTGATCAATTTGATTGACTCGGTTAATTTCTCCCGAACAAACACATCACCAACTTCAAGCTTGATCAGTGTGCGCAACTCCTCCTCTGGAACGATTAAATCACCGGCAAGCTTGATATCGGAAACAGTATATTGCGGCCCTTCCACTACATTGATTGTTATATAGATATCTTTCATATCTGGCGTAATGGAAACCTGCGTAGAATCAATATTAAACTCAAGATAGCCGCGATCAAGATAATGCGAGCGCAATGCCTCGATATCCGCTGACAATTTTTGTTTGGAGTATTGATCTTCCTTGGTAAACCAGGTTAACAAGCCTGATGTTTGCAGGCTGAACAGCTTCAATAATTTTTTTTCACTGTAGACCTGGTTGCCAATAATATTGATTTTCTTGATTCGAGCGGTTCGACCTTCCTTGATATCAAAATTGATACCAATACGATTACGTTCCAGTGGGGTCGTGGTGGTAGTGATTTTTACGGCATACTTGCCACGGCTGATATATTGACGTTTTAATTCCTGCTCCGCTTTATCCAGCAGCGAACGGTTAAAAATACGTGATTCGGACAATCCAGCCTGCTTCAAGCCTTCCTTGAGTTTATCCTTGTCAAACTCCTTGGCACCATTGATCGTAATTTGCGCAATTGCCGGTCGTTCCTCAACCTGAACAATCAGCAGGGATCCTTCCGCCTTAAGCTTAACATCCTTGAAAAATCCAGTGGCATACAACGCCTTGATCGCCGCGCTCGCCCTAGCCTTGTCGAGCGTATCTCCAACCTTGACTGGCAAGTAACTGAATACCGTACCGGCTTCAGTACGTTGTATGCCTTCCACGCGGATATCCTCAATTACAAATGCCTCTTCTGCCGCACAGACGCTGGAATAGCACAGAACAATCACCAACAGATAATCTTGGAGCTTCATCTTTATTACGAAATCAAGCGCAGAAAATCATTATGTAACGCAAACAGCATTAGTGTCATCAACAACCCCATTCCGATCTGATGCCCAATCTCCATGGTTTTTTCAGAAAGAGGTGCACCACGAATCATCTCGATAACGTAATACATTAAATGCCCCCCATCCAGCACAGGAATCGGCAGCAAGTTCAATACGCCCAGACTCACACTCAGCAGCGCAAGAAATCCTAGATAAGCTGCTATTCCCATCTGGGCGGATTGACCAGCATAATCTGCAATGGTAATGGGCCCGCTGACATTTTTTAACGAAACATCTCCTGTTACCATTTTGCCAAGCATCCGCAAGGTAAAATAAGTCATGTCCCAGGTCTTGGAGAGCGCTTCAACCAGTGCGGTAAGCGGCGAATGGCTGATTGTGACCAGTAAATTATCCAGTGCCGCATGTTCAATTTTCGGAGCAATACCAGCCTTACCTATATCAGATTCATTCTCACGTATTCTCTCCGGGACAAGTACCAACTTCATTGTAGATTTGCCACGCAGGATGTCAATCTCAAGTTCACGCTCGGGATTGGTTCTAATGTCATTCACCACCTCATCCCAATACAGAATTTCCCTACCATCAATCGCCAGTATCTCATCTTCTGGCTGAAATCCGGCTCTGTCCGCAGGGCTGTCCATCACTACCTGACCAATCACAGAAGCCAATACCGGTCTATAAATACTCAAACCGGTTTTACTCAGAAAATCCGCATCCAACTCATCAGAATGAAGCGTACTGAGATCCAGTATACGTTTGTACATGGCGCCATTTTCCGCTGCTACTTCCAGCTCAACTGTCGCATCCCGATCAACAGCGCGATCCAAAAGAACAAGGCGTACATCCTGCCAGGTTGCAACGGGTTGCTGATTAATCCTGACGATGGTCTCGCCAGCATTCAAGCCAGCCGAAGCGGCCGGTGTCAGAGGTTCAATATCGCCCAATACGGGTTTTATTCCAGTGACACCCAGCACAAAAAGTACCCAGTAAAGAAGAATTGCCAATAAAAAATTAGCTAATGGACCTGCCGCGACAATGGCGAAACGCTTCAGAACCGGCTGGCGGTTAAATGCACGTGCCAGTTCATGGGCTGGAACCACTCCTTCCCGTTCATCCAGCATTTTTACATAGCCACCCAGCGGAATAGCCGCCAAAACCCATTCTGTTTTATCTTTTCCCAGTATTTTGCTATAAAAGGGACGTCCAAAACCAATGGAAAAGCGCAATACTTTGACACCGCTCCAACGGGCGATCAGATAATGACCAAACTCGTGAAAGGTAATCAACAAACCCAATGCAATCACGAAGGCCAGCAGGGCTGATAATAGCGTCATATTAGACTGGATTTGAAATAATTAATTTACAGCGGTTGAACATATTGTTATCAGCCATTTTTACTTCGCTCACAACCCTGAAGACTGTGCAGACTTATCATGCAAATCAAAACAGTCAACAAACTGCGGCCGAACGCAGTCCAGCTGATCTATCATTGCGCGCCAACCATTCCATGGCCGACTCACGCGCCAGTGTATCTGCCGCAAGAACATCTTCCAGACTGGTAATTTCCTGCCATGGCAATGATTGCATGACCTGTTCAATCATCTCTGGAATAGCCAAAAATGACATTTTGCCATCCAGAAAAGATTCAACTGCGATTTCATTGGCAGCATTCATAATGGCAGCCATATTACCTTTTTTCGCCAACACCTCGTAAGCCAACCCAAGACAGCGGAAGCGCTCAAAGTCTGGCGTTTCAAATTCAAGACGCGCGATATCAAATAAATTCAGTGATGACACACCGCTTTCCATTCTCTCCGGGTAACAGAGTGCGTGCGCAATCGGTGTGCGCATATCCGGATTGCCCAGTTGGGCAAGAACAGAACCATCAACATATTCAACCATCGAGTGAATGACACTTTGTGGATGGACTACTACCTGTATCTGGTCTGGATCCGCGTTGAATAACCAGTGCGCCTCGATCACTTCCAGCCCTTTGTTCATCATGGTAGCTGAATCAACCGATATTTTTCGACCCATTACCCAGTTGGGATGAGCGCATGCCTGCTCGGGCGTCACGCCTGCCAGCTGCGCCAATTTGACCTGACGAAAAGGTCCGCCTGAAGCAGTCAGCAGAATGCGACGAACACCGGATGAAGCCAAGTCCGCATTGAAATGATGCGGCAGAGACTGGAAAATAGCATTATGTTCGCTGTCAATCGGCAGCAGGGTTGCTTTATGCTGCTTCACGATATCCATGAAGATACTGCCAGCCATCACCAAGGTTTCCTTGTTGGCTAATAAAATTTGCTTGCCCGCACGTGCAGCAGCAAGTGTCGGGCGAATACCAGCCGCACCAACAATCGCTGCCATTACCGTATCCACTTCGGGTAAAGAGGCAACATTCTCCAAGGATTCTATGCCCGCCAGCACGATGGTATCCAGCCCTATCGCACGAATTTTATCATTCAGTTTATCTGCGCT
>JAVVEX010000017.1:0-24057 GCA_032251195.1 Nitrosomonas sp. | reverse complement strand
TGCGATGGTCTCCACGATACTGACGCCCGGCACCATGGCAGGATTCACAGCCAACCGCTGCCAGCATTTTTTTCGGGGCATCAATGCTGTAGCCGCCTTTTTTGTCAAAGCCGTCCACATGACAGCCGACACAGTCCTTGTCCTGGGTGTAGTCTTTTGCCGGATCAAGCTTGGCTTTTAGTTTTGCTTCTTTTTTGACGTTGGGTTCCAGCGATTTCATGGCGCTGGCGTGGGCGGTACTTTTCCAGGATTTCGCCTGAGCCTTGTGGCACGAGCTGCATTTTTTGCGGCCTTCAAACGGGGCTTCCGCTGCAACAAGGTTACCAGTTATGATGGCAAATAATGCCACGACAAGCAGTTGAGCTGCTGTGATGAGTTTCATTGTTTCTCCTTTTGTTGGGGACGGTTGTTCAAGTCTGCCGGCTGATAATGTGTGCCGGTTGGTTATTTGTGCTTCGCTTATGTTGCAACTGTCCGGGTTTGATAAATTATCCTGCGATGTCAATCGCTGACCGCTATTGTACCCGATCAAGGCTGGCTGTAAATCCTTAGAGACACCCCAAGGATGATCGGCATCGGGTCGATGATTTTGCTGTTCTCGGATAGCATCCCAAGGTAAGCGCACGGTTATGATTCATCAACCGCAGCCTTATCAGCAGACAGGTCACGATCAAACAGGCTTGATTCCCTAAAATGCGCTGCGGGAAGCAGATTGAAATGCTGGTAGGCGGCAGGTGTTGCGATCCGGCCACGCGGGGTGCGCTGCAGAAATCCTTGCTGGATCAGGTAAGGCTCCAGCACCTCTTCGATGGTGTCGCGTTCTTCGCTGATGGCCGAGGCGAGATTCTCCACACCAACCGGGCCGCCCCCAAATTTCTCCAGCACTGCCAGCAACAGCTTCCTATCCAGCACATCCAACCCGATAGCGTCTACATCGAGCATGCGAAGTGCGGCATCGGCCACATGGCAATCAATGATCCCGTCTGCCTTGATTTGCGCAAAATCCCGGACGCGACGCAGCAGGCGGTTGGCAATACGAGGCGTGCCTCGGGAACGCCGGGCAATTTCGATGGCACCGTCATCCGCCGTGATAACTTCCAGCAGTCTGGCCGAGCGCGCCACAATTCTGGCCAGCTCATCCGCCGTATAAAACTCCAGCCTGGAAACAATACCAAAGCGATCACGCAATGGATTGGTCAGCATGCCTGCGCGGGTCGTTGCCCCCACCAGGGTGAAAGGCGGCAAATCAATCTTGACGGATCTCGCCGCAGGACCCTCACCAATCATGATGTCAAGCTGATAGTCTTCCATCGCCGGATAAAGAATTTCCTCAACGATTGGCGATAGTCGATGAATTTCATCGATAAACAGCACGTCGTTAGGCTGCAGATTGGTCAGCAATGCCGCCAGATCACCGGCGCGTTCCAGAACGGGTCCGGACGTATGACGCAGATTGACCCCCATTTCGCGCGCGATAATATGTGCAAGCGTGGTTTTGCCCAATCCAGGCGGACCAAACAACAACACATGATCGAGCGCTTCCTGGCGTTGCCGCGCAGCTTCGATAAAAATTTGCAGTTGCTCGCGAATTTTCTCCTGTCCGACATACTCATCGAGCTGATTTGGACGCAATGCGCGCTCCATTGCTTCTTCACGGGAGGAGAGCACGGACGCGGTGGTGACTCTATCCGATTCGATCATGGCCAGATTGTATTACTTGGTTTTGGATAGATACTGCAGTGCCTGCATGATACCATCGGACACCGCGATATTTTCAGGCAACTGCCTGACTGCCAAGTTTGCCTCCCGGGGATTATAGCCCAGTGATAACAGAGCGTTGAGAATGTCCTTGTCAGTATCTGGCGCGGCAGCTATCATGCCAGGCTGAATCAGATCTGAATCCAGTTTATCGCGCAGCTCAAGCAATAGACGTTCAGCCGTTTTTTTGCCAATACCCGGAATTTTGGTCAGCCACGCGCTGTCTTGCCGCGCGACCGCCTGACACAGATCCGCAACGCTCATCCCGGATAAAATTGCCAACGCGGTTCTGGCGCCAACGCCCGTTATTCTGGTCAGTTGGCGGAACAGGGCGCGCTCGGCCTCGGTCATAAATCCGAATAACACATGCGCATCCTCGCGCACAATCAGATGGGTTTGCAAGGTCAGTTTTTCACTGATGGCAGGCAGCTGGCAGAATGTGCTCATCGGCACATTAATCTCATAACCAACGCCTTGCACATCTACCAATACCAACGGGGGATGTTTTTCCAGCAATACACCGGTAATGCGTCCGATCATGAGCGTCTGCCCCGTCTCAGGCGGGATAATCCAGGTGCAAGCGGATCAGAGAAACCATTTGCGCTGCTATGCGCATGACAAATAGCGCATGCCAGAGCATCAGCCGCGTCCGCGCGCGGCCGTCCGGTCAGCTCCAGCAAACGCATCACCATTTCCTGAACTTGCGTCTTGTGGGCATGACCATTACCAACGACAGCCTGTTTGATTTGTAGCGCAGTGTATTCCGCTATGGATAACTCATGCTGTACCGCAGCACAGATTGCCGCACCGCGCGCCTGGCCAAGCAATAAGGTTGACTGGGGATTGATGTTGACGAATACCTGCTCGACCGCGACCTGTTCGGGATGATATTGCCGAATAATTTCATCCAGCCCGTCGAGAATGACTTTTAAGCGTTGCGGCAGTTCGGTGCCAGTGGTCGTTACGCAGCCACTGCCCATATAGGTCAGACGCCCATCAATATAATTGATTATGCCAAAACCTGTGACACGCAAACCAGGGTCAATGCCAAGGATACGAATACCTGCTCCGATTAGAGTTCATCGTCTATTATTGCGTTAGTGTAAACACTCTGCACATCATCAATGTCTTCGAGCGCATCCAGCAGTTTTTGCATTTTGACTGCATTATCGCCAGCCAATACAATTTCATTTTCAGGTTTCCAGGTTACTTCCGCCAGTTCCGCCGTGAAACCCGCCTGCTCGATTTTTTCCTTGACCGCCGCAAACACACCTGGATCAGTAATCACCTCGATACTGCTGTCATCATGGGTAATGACATCCTCTGCACCGGCATCCAGCGTCACGTCAAACAATTTTGATTCATCCGCACCCGGTGCAAACAATAACTGGCCGCAATGCTTGAACAAATAAGCAACAGAACCATCCGTACCCAGATTACCGCCATGTTTGGTAAAGGCATGGCGTACATCCGCCACGGTTCTGATGCGATTATCCGTCATGCAGTCCACGATGACCGCAGCACCAGCAGTACCATAGCCTTCATAACGAATTTCCTCGTAATCCACCCCCTCTAACTCACCACAGCCGCGCTTGATCGCTCGCTCGACGTTATCCTTGGGCATGTTGTGTTCGTAAGCCTTATCCACCGCCAACCGTAAACGGGGATTGCTGCCGACATCTCCGCCACCAAGCCGGGACGCGATTGCAATCTCCTTGATTAGACGGGTAAAAATTTTCCCGCGCCTGGCATCCTGTGCAGCCTTTTTATGCTTGATATTTGCCCACTTGCTATGACCCGCCATCAGGTTCCTTTGATTTCGTGAAAGTTGGTAACATTACCGCCAGCCAGGCATTGTATAAAAAGCACCTCTAAAAATCCATATTTCGTTACAATACGTCAGCATTCACAAAAAATATATCCTTACATATCAATCATATGCTGAGTAAATATGTTTTGTTCCTGCCTCATCCTGCTTGAAACTCTGAATTTTTAGAGGCACCCTTAAAACGATTAACTATTTTCGATGCTGTCCCCACAGCTCTGTCAGTCGTTGATCTCGCCCGCAACGGCTGCGGTAAAACCGGTAGCGCAGCGGATTTTTCAGATAATAATCCTGATGGTATTCTTCCGCAGGATAAAACATGGTGACCGGCAACAGCTCGGTAACGACCGGCAGACTGAATCGGCCTGAGTCATCCAGCGCGGCCAGAGAAGCCTGCGCCTGCTGGCGCTGTTCTTCATTTGCATAAAAAATAGCTGAACGATACTGGCTGCCCATATCGCAGAATTGCCTATTGCTGGCGAGTGGATCGATCATTGGCCAGAATGCGGCCAGCAGGCGGGCATAATTGGTTTTGGTGGAATCATAATAGACCTTGACTGCCTCGATATGCCCGGTTTGTCCCTGACTGACCTGCTCATAGGTCGGATTGACAACCTTGCCGCCGATATAGCCGGAAACAGTCCCGGTCACGCCATGAACCTTGTCGAAATCAGCTTCCACACACCAGAAGCAACCGCCGGCAAAAATAGCGAAATCCTGTGTGGCTGCTGCAATATCATGTTTGGACGCTGTTCCGGTATCTGTGGAAGCAATGGCTCCGGTCTGCGGCAAACAAGCTGCCAGCAGGCAGATCGCGGTACAGGGAAGAAAAATAAAATGGATTTTCATTTTCGTCAGCCTCGCAGTTCGGGAAGCGTCGCTTCTGCTGGTACAAATTTGAGTGCCAGGCCATTGTTGCACCAGCGCTGGCCGCGTGGTGGCGGGCCATCATCGAACACATGTCCCTGATGACCGCCACAGCGGGCACAGTGATACTCGGTGCGCGGCAGAATCAGCTTGTAATCACGTTTGGTTGCTATGTGCCCGGAAATTGGCTGGGTAAAACTGGGCCAGCCGGTACCGCTGGAGTATTTGAATTCGCTTTCAAATAGCGGCAGATAGCAGGCTGCGCACAAATAGACCCCATCGCGGTATTCATCATTGAGCACGCTGCTGCCAGGCGCTTCGGTATTCTCTTCGAACAATACGCGGTAAGCCTCCGGGGAAAGCAATGCCCGCCACTGCTGATGTGGTTTATCCAGTGGCGTCACGGTGACAGTATCCATTATCGGTTGCGCCTCGAAATCGGGTTGACGGAAACAGGCAGGAACCACTGGCATGGCAATCAACACAGCAGCAGTTTTCAAAAATATTCGTCGTTTCATGATGGCTTCCTCACTAAACTGATGGACATCTCTGAAAATTCAGAGTTTCAATCAATTGTAAATCAGCAATGATGAACCGTATTTTTCATAGCGAACGTCTATTGCTGATGATCGATGGCGTGTGGCATGGCTGCTTTCAGATAGTAGAACATCGACCACAATGTCAAAATCGCCGCCAGATAAATCAGCCAGGTACCAACAACGGAAGCATCAAATATATCGCCGACCGGATCATGGTACAGCAACAGTGGGATGGCAACCATTTGCGATACGGTCTTGATCTTGCCAAGAAGAGAAACAGCCACGCTTTTTGATTTGCCAATTCTGGCCATCCATTCCCGCAATGCCGAAATCGTAATTTCACGACCAATAATAATGAGTGCAATCGGGGCATCCAGTCGCGCCAGATAAACCAGCACGATCAGCGCTGCCGCCACCATCAGCTTATCCGCGACCGGATCGAGAAAGGCGCCAAAAGCGGAGGTCTGGTTGAGTGCCCGCGCCAGGTAGCCATCGAGCCAATCAGTCAACGCCGCGCTGACAAAAATGATTGTGGCAGCAAGATTTTGTCCGGCAGGCGAAAGCCACTCCACCGGCACATAAAATATTCCGACAAAAAGTGGAATTGCCAGAATGCGCAGCCAGGTCAGGGTATTGGGAAGATTAAGAAGCATAAGGGCGTCTCTAAAAATTCAGAGTTTTAAACAAAACGAGGCAAACACAAAAAAATACTGACGCGACATATGACTGATATATAAAGAGATATTATTTGCGAATACCAACGTATTGTAATGAAATATCGGTTTTAGAGATGCCCATCACAAAATTATCGTGTTTCAATGAGCGAATAAGCGCAGTGCCATAGCATAGCACTCCAACCGGGGAAAATGACCTTCATCTGCCAGCTGTGCGAAACGACCCGTGAGTCATGCCACGAGCTGATGTTTGTCAGCATCGGAATAAATGCTTTCGCCAATTTATACTTTTCTGGCGGAGCGCAGCCTGCGCTTTTCCTTGGGATCCATCGCCAGCGGACGATAGATTTCCACCCGGTCATGAGCTTGTAATATCGTTTGCGGACCGACCTGCCTGCCATAAATACCAGCAAGCTGCGTCGCGCACCCGTTCTTCGATAAAAAGGCTTCAACGCCAGACAATGCAATTGCCTGCGCAATCGTCGTACCGGAGACGACTTCCAGTTTCTTCAGAAACTGATGCCGAGGAACCGCGCAGACAACCTCGATCGGTATACCGATTGGCTGCTCAGGTTGATGTGCCATAAACCGTTTCCGCGCGAGCAACAAAAGCCTCGACAAAGCTATTGGCAATGACAAAAAAAACCGGGCCAACCACTTTTTCCAATAATTTGTGCGAAAAGGTGTAATGCAAGCTGAATTCAATCTTGCAGGCATTATCCGAAAGAGGGACGAAACGCCAGCATCCGTCAAGCTTCTCAAACGGACCTTCCAGCAGCTCCATCTGGATCAATTCGGGTGGGCGGCGGGTATTCCTGGTGGTGAAACTATGTTTAATGTGATGATAATTGATGTTAATTGTAGCATGTGCAACTTCATCATTCTGTATTTCCATGGAAGCGCCAGAACACCACGGCAAAAAAACCGGATAGTTTTCAACTGTATCCACCAAATTAAACATCTGAGTTGCAGAATAACCAACCAATACTGATTTTTCTATTTCAGCCATACAATAAATTACCCCTTGCAGATGGTGCCATTCCAAAAACTGCTACACTAAACGAAATTTTTCCAAAAGTCATATTCCTTTTTCCCGGATAACATTTCGATGAGTATCGCGCAAAATAAAAAAGCCTTTCACGATTATTTTATCGAGGAAAGGCATGAGACCGGCATGGTGCTCGAAGGCTGGGAAGTCAAGGCCATTCGTGCCGGACGCGTTCAATTGAAAGAAGCCTATGTTGTTATCCGGCAAGGGGAACTCTTTCTGATTGGTTGTCATATCAGTCCATTGCCCGCCGCTTCCACCCATATCAACCCGGATCCGGTCAGAACGCGCAAGCTATTGCTGCATGCCGCTGAAATCAGCAAACTCATCGGAAATGTCGAACGTTCCGGCTACACTCTGGTACCGTTGGATCTGCATTATAAAACAGGTAGAATTAAACTGGAAATCGGTTTGGCCAAAGGTAAAAAGCAACATGACAAGCGTGAAAGCGAAAAAAACAAGGAATGGGAACGTGACAGGCAGCGTTTGTTGCGCACACGCTACAGTTCTTAATTTATAACGATATTCGATACCAATGCGCACAACTTCATTCGCCATAAAAGGATCCGCAACGTCAGCTCAATCATCACGCAACCAGACAGCCATCGCCGTCTGGTTGCTGATTTGCTGTGCGCTGGTTTTTGCGATGGTCATTGTCGGCGGAGTAACCCGCCTGACCGGTTCAGGATTATCAATCGTCGAGTGGCAGCCCTTGATTGGCACCATACCGCCGCTTTCAGAACAGGATTGGACTGTCCTGTTTACGAAATATCAGCAGATTCCACAATACGAGCTGGTGAACAAGGGGATGTCGCTGGATGCGTTCAAGAGCATCTTCTGGTGGGAATACTTTCATCGGCTGCTGGGACGACTGATCGGGCTGGTCTATTTCATTCCTTTCATTTATTTCGTCATTCGCAAACAGGTTGACCGGGCGCTTGGCGTCAAGCTGCTGGGCATTTTTATATTGGGAGGCCTGCAAGGATTGATGGGCTGGTATATGGTCATGAGCGGACTATCGGATAATATCCATGTCAGTCAATACCGTCTGACGGCGCATCTGGGATTGGCATTTGTCATCTATGCCGCAATGTTCTGGGTGGCAACGGGCTTATTGTCACCCGCATCCGTCACAGGCGCGGCTGCAAGCACGCCCTCTACCCGGCCGGCGATCCATCTGCGCCGCTTCTCGCTGGCGCTGTCGGGGCTGATTTTTGTCATGGTGCTGTCCGGCGGACTGGTAGCCGGCATCCACGCCGGCAAGGCCTACAATACCTTTCCGTTGATGGATGGCTCTTTGATTCCGTCTGCGCTATTCGTGCTCGACCCCTGGTACCGGAATGTGTTCGATAACATCACAATGGTTCAATTCAATCATCGTCTGATCGCCTGGCTGCTGATCTTTTCGGTGCCCTTTTTCTGGTTAAAGGCTATCCGCACAGCAGATTTGCCCGCGTCTGCCCGGCTGGCGTGTCACTTGTTATTGCTGATGCTGATCATACAGGCGGGGCTCGGCATTACCACCCTGTTACTATCGGTTCCGCTAACATTTGCCGCCGCGCATCAGGCCGGCGCTGTCCTGTTGTTTACTGCTGCGCTGTGGTGCACACGTCAATTGACGTGGCGGCATTGATAACCCTGATAACCGGAATCAAATGCAACATGACAAACCTGCCGGATGACACTGCTTCTCAAACAAAAATCACCGTACCGGGATTCGGTCGCCGCATGCTGGCCTTATGCTATGAATTCATTCTGTTGCTTGGCATATGGTTTGTAGTCAGCCTGCTGTTCCATCTTGTCTTTCGTGACCCGAACGCCCCTTATTTCAGGCCGCTATTCCAGTTTTACCTGCTCTCGATCGGTGGTATTTATTTCGCCTGGTTCTGGACGCATGGCGGTCAAACGCTGGCCATGCAGACCTGGCGAATGAAACTGATATCGGCTGACGGCCGCGATGACAGAATCACCGTTCAGCAGGCGGTTAAACGTTACGTAATGGCGATAATCGGCATCAGCTTCTTCGGAATCGGTTTGTGGTGGGCATTGTTCGATCGTGATCGCCGTTTTTTGCATGATCGGCTGGCGCATACGTGCATCATAAACACGGTAGCCAGTTCAAAAAAAGCTCGTGAAACACCGTAAGGGATTCCTGAAAATTCAGAAATACCACGTAAATAAAAATATACGATTTTCCTATTATTCAGACAACAGATGACAATCAGCACAATACTGGTGATTGACGATTCGCCAACAGACCGGCATATCCTGAGCAGAATGCTGACCAAAAGTGGCTATCAGGTTGGTACTGCAGAAAGTGGAGAAGAGGCCATGACCAAGATCAGACAGCACTTGCCGGATCTGATATTAATGGATGTGGTAATGCCAGGCATCAATGGTTTTCAGGCTACCCGCATGTTGGCAAGGGATGACGAAACCCGGCGCATCCCCATTATTCTCTGCACCTCCAAAAATCAGGAAACCGACAAAATCTGGGGACTGCGACAGGGCGCGCGGGCGTACATTACCAAACCGGTAAAAATTGAAGATTTGTTGCAAAAAATCAACAGTCTCGATTTTGCATGAGAAACAAACCGAGCATCATGCTGGACTATCAATTGGCGTTGAACGCACAAATCGACAAACCCCATCCAGACCAACCGGAAACTGTTCCGGTACTGGGGTTTGCTGTTGGAGATGACCGCTGGCTGGTCACCATGAACGAAATTGGCAAAGTAATGCCTGTTCCCAAAATCACGTCTGTATTCCTGACTCGCCCCTGGTTTCTCGGCATGATCAATGTACATGGCAATCCTTATGGATTATGCGATCTTGCCCAATTCACCGGCGCGCCCCCAATCATCCTCGGCACAAAAACCCGGATAATTTTAGCTGCCTCACGCCTGCATGCCAACTGTGCAATATTGACAAGCAGCATGCTTGGTATCAGAAGCATGTCTGAATTCAGTCCGTCACCGGATAGCGACGACCCTCGCTCTTTTGTAACCGCCATTTATAATGATCGGCAGAACCGGACATGGCGGATGCTAAACCTTGCCAGACTGGTGCGATTGCAATCTTTCCATCAAATTGCCAGATAGAAAACGCTACCGTGGTCATTAAAAATACCAACCCATAAAATAACGATTACCCGAATGCCCGGAATCATGCTGAATCCTGTTACCGCCAATGAAAAGGCAAGAACCCTTGCCGAAGCGCTCCCCTATATTCGTCGTTTTCACAGCAAGACCATCGTCATCAAGTATGGCGGCAACGCCATGGCCGATGAAATGCTCAAGCAAAGCTTTGCCAGCGATGTCGTATTACTGAAGCTGGTTGGCATGAACCCGGTGATTGTTCACGGCGGAGGGCCGCAGATTGATCAGATGTTGAAACGTGTCGGCAAGCAGGGAGAATTTATCCAGGGCATGCGCGTCACGGACAACGAAACAATGGACGTAGTCGAGATGGTGCTCGGTGGACTCGTCAACAAGGAAATTGTCAACCTGATCAACCGCCATGGTGGTCGTGCAGTTGGATTGACCGGCAAGGACGGGATGTTCATCCGCGCAAAGCGTATGCTGATGGCTGACCGGGAAAAGGCGGGTGAGTGGGTTAACATTGGTCAGGTTGGCGAAATTGAGTCTATCGACCCATCACTGATCGCACTGCTGGACAGTCGCGATTTCATTCCGGTAATCGCTCCCATTGGCGTGGGTCACGAAGGTGAATCGTACAACATCAATGCTGACCTGGTTGCCGGCAAGCTCGCGGAAACACTCAAAGCGGAAAAACTGATTTTACTGACCAATACGTCGGGCGTACTGGATAAAAACGGCAATCTGCTGACTGGATTAACGGCAAGCCGAGTGGATGAGCTGTTTGCAGACGGCACCATTTCCGGCGGCATGTTGCCAAAAATAAGTTCCGCGCTTGATGCTGTCAAGCACGGCGTCAAGTCCTGCCACATCATAGATGGCCGGGTGAAACATGCTCTGTTGCTGGAAATTCTGACCGATGAGGGAGTAGGCACGCTGATCCGGACAGATGAATGAAGCTGTCTTCAAAGTTGAATCCGCAAAAATAAAAAGTTGCACCAAATTTCCGCAAAAAAGATCGTAGGAAAGCTGAATCAAACCGACATCACCAATCTGTTATCGCCTATCTCGGGCGACAAAATTCCCGGAAATCATAAATGATGCGCCATATCTTTTAATGGAACCGTTCCGCTGTATTTCGTTCAGGGTTGCCAGGAATCGGGTAAATATTACATCATAGAACGTCTCTAAAATTCAGGCGCTTAAACAAGACAAGGCAGGAACAAAAAATATTGATTCGGCATATAATTGATCTTCAAGGGGGTGTTTCTTTTGAAGAACGGCGCATTGTAACGAAATATGAATTTTTAGAGATTTCCTATATTAATGGAATTTAACGGAACTATCTGCTCACCCGCACGCTCTTAAGAGGGAATAATAAATGTAGTAGCGGTTGCTCGTCCTCCCTCCCTGAGACGAGTCTCTTTAGAGCAAGGCGATTTCCCCCGGTTTAGTCCCCTTTGCCGGGGGTTTTTTTTAGGCTTCCTTGTCGATGGTTTGTAACGCCTGTTCCCCGCTTTTCAGCCAGTCCGCCAGCAAAAGAATCACCTCGTCCTTTCCTTCGGAAGTCATGCTCGAAAAAATCTGCGCACTGCCTGCAACCTGATGGGCCATCAAATAATATCTGACATCGTTCAATACACCGATGGCTTTGCTGCGACTGAGTTTATCCGCTTTACTCAACAGGATGTGCACCGGCTTTCTGGTCATTGAAAACCACTCCAGCATTTGCAGGTCAAGTGGCATGAGCGGATGACGAATATCCATGATCAGAACCATGCCATATAATGCTTCGCGGGTCTGCAAATAAGTGCTTAACAAGTTGGTCCAATGCTGCCGAATGACCAACGGCACCTTCGCATAGCCATAACCTGGCAAGTCAACAATAAAATGCCGCGTATCCAGCTGAAAAAAATTAATATGCTGCGTTCGCCCTGGCGTCTTGCTGACAAAAGCAAAACGTCCCCTACCCGCCAGCGTGTTGATTGCACTCGATTTTCCTGCATTGGAGCGGCCGGCGAACGCAATCTCCACCCCGGGCGCCGTGGGTAAATCACGCAAATGATTTACCGTTGTATAAAACGTGGCATTGCGAAATAGCGCATTTGTCATGATGATTTGTCCAGCGTTATTTGGTGTGCCGATTAATGAATTAAATGATCCAACACAGTCGTCATTCCGGATCATGCTGTTCCCTGGCAATAACCAGCAATCCTTCCAGCACCAGATTATCCATTACTTGGTACGGCAGATGGAGATGATCGCAAACGATTGCGGCATCACCACCACTGACCAGCGTTATGGGCGGTAAATTATCATGACCGGAGGGCATCAGGGCATGCATTTTCTCGACTGCGCCCGTCAACGCCTGAATCATGCCGCTGAATACAGCATCTTCGGTGTTGTCCGGCAAGGGCTGAAATTTACCGGCATTGGCCATTCCAATACCATTCGTCCGATCCACCAGTGCCTGCTGCATCAACTTTGGCCCAGGCAAAATAACCCCCCCCCTGAATTCACCGGTATCCGATAGCACGTCGATTATCATGGCGGTACCTGCATGGACAACCAGACACCCCCGCCGCAGGTGGTGCCACGCCGCAATCAGCGCAGCCCAGCGATCGCAGCCCAATTGTCCGGGAGCAGCATAACCGTTATACACGCCGCACTGACTGACCTGCGCGGTTATCCACTGCTGGTGACACGCCTGGAATTGATCCAGCAATGCCTCGAGATCATCACCAACAGTCTTGCCTGCCACATTGCAAACCATTACGCCGGCCAATGGCGGTAATCGCAACCAATGTTGCCGCAAAGCCCCGCGCTCACTTTGCAACACTGTCCCGCTTGCCACCCACTGAAGGCCATCATGCAATCCCCATTTGATGGCTGTGTTGCCGGAATCAATCGCCAGAAGATAACGACTGTTTTTCATTGCCCCTGCCAGCTCTGCCATCATGACAAACGCCGCAGGCTTAATTCGCCGCTTCTCAGCTGTAACTGTCCGGCTGGCGTGTCCAGCAGCAGCGTACCGTCCGCTGCCACGCCACTGACGATTCCGGTTTCGTGACGTCCATCCGGGAAATCCGCCCGCACGGATTGATGATGGTAGGCATGATAGCGTATCCATTCTTCACGAAAGGGCGCAAACCCGCGCTGCGCAAACAGGCGGCATATCGTCGTCAACTCCAGCAGCAAAGTCGCCAACAGCCGATTCCGATCCGGAACGGATTGTACAATACTTGCCAGATCGACCACTGCCTGGTCGATTTGATGCTTGACCGGATCGGTCATATTGACATTTAGTCCGATGCCGATAACGACCCTGACCGGGCTGAGCATGTCTCCGTGCAGCTCGATCAACACGCCCCCCAGCTTGTGAAAATTGTGCAGAATATCGTTGGGCCATTTCAGGGAAATACCTGGAATGCCGATTGCGGTCAACGCCCTCACAACCGCAATGCCTGCTGCCAGACTCAACCCTCCGAGCGCCTGCATGGTGCAGGGTGACGACCATAACACCGAAAATGTCAGGCTATCCCCCAAGCCGGAAAACCAGGCACGTCCACGTCGACCGCGCCCATTGGCCTGGAACTCGGTTGCCAGCACGATGTATTGATTCTGATCCAGAAATGCCTGTTCGGATGCACGCCGCAGCAGGATGGAATTGGTGGATTCGACACAGTCCACAAGCGTTATCCGAAAGTTATCGGCATACGCTTCAAGATGATTGCGTATCTGATCAAGTTCGAGCCATTGAACCGGGTTCAACCAGCGATACCCTTTGCCGGTCACTCGATGAATAACCAACCCATACCGGTCGAGATCCCGTAGCGCATTGGAGATGCTGGCGCGGGATACCTGCAACGCTTTTCCCAGCACCGTACCGGAATGATAGTTGCCGTCACTCAGCATGCGTAAAATAATAAAAGTCAGCGGTTTCATACCATATTTTGGCGCGCATCAAAGATTTTTCTGTACGCCGGCTATTATAGAACGGTGGAAACGTTTTTTTATTCGCGCCTCGTCTTGCCTGGCGTCCCGAGCTTTCAGGATATGCTCCAAAACATGTCGATCGACGTACTTTTCGTGATGACTTGTTATAATGGCAGGGTAATCAAAAGCGCCGTATTCATTTCAGTTTCAATCGAATCAGGAGGGTTCAATGGATTTATTAAGTGTAATAGCTGGTTTTCTGGCGGGTATCGCAGCGACCTATCTTCTCAGTTTTTTTCTGTCAAGCGATACCAAGACTCAGGCACCAACGCCCCCCATCATCAATAACAATATTCTGTCGGAGCAGTTATGGCAGGCGCACGAAAAATTGCTCAAAGAGATGAAACAGGATCTGAGTAACCCTGATTTTCAGTTTCATCGTGAATTTTTTGTTACAAAAAAAGGCTGGGACTGGAACCGGTTCGGGTTTCATCGTCAAGGTCCCCGCCTGGTTTATTTTATAGAAGACCATATTGATCTGCCTCGGCAATTGGAAACGCTGACCAGCAATGGCCTGATCAAGAAAATCGATGAGAAAAATGGAAAATTTCAGCTTGTCGAAAAATTTGCGGAATGGCTGCGCCGCAAATAGCCTTGCTTCCGGCATGCCGCACGCCAGCATCAGCCCAACAAATTCTCCAGGGTTGCGCGATAGATGGCGGATAATCGCGCCATATCCGCAACTGCCACATGTTCATTGAGTTTGTGGATGGTTGCGTTACAAGGGCCAAATTCAACAACCTGCGGGCAGATGTCCGCGATGAAGCGCCCATCGGAAGTACCGCCAGAAGTCGATAGCGTTGTTTCCACGCCAGTGACAGCGTGAATGGCGGAACCAAGCGCATCAGCCAGTTTTCCTTTTGGAGTCAAATAAGGGTTTCCGGAAAGCACCCACTCAAGCGTATAAACGAGTTGATGCCGATCGAGTACGGCATGAACTCGTTCCTTGAGAGACGCCACGGTGCTTGCGGTAGAAAACCGGAAGTTGAATAACAGGGTCACCTCTCCCGGAATAATATTGGTCGCGCCGGTGCCGCCGGTAATATTCGAGATATGCCAGGTGGTCGGAGGAAAGTATTCATTACCCGCGTCCCATGTTGTCTGTGCAAGTTCCGCCATGGCGGGCGCCACCAGATGGATCGGGTTGCTGGCCAGATGCGGATAGGCAATATGTCCCTGGATGCCTTTCACTGTCAAGTTTCCGGAAAGACTGCCGCGCCGCCCGTTTTTGACGGTATCGCCAAGCATCTCCGTACAGGTCGGCTCCCCCACGATACAATAATCAATGGTCTCGCCGCGAGCCTTGAGTGCTTCCACCACGGTTACCGTGCCTTCCGTAGCCGGGCCTTCTTCATCCGATGTAATCAGCAGCGCAATCGAACCCTTATGGTCTGGATAATCAGCAACAAATGCCTCGATCGCGGTAACGAAAGCTGCCAGAGACGTTTTCATATCCGCTGCCCCACGGCCATATAGCTTTCCATCGCGAATAATCGGCGTGAACGGATCGCTATCCCACTGTGCAAGCGGCCCGGTGGGCACAACGTCAGTATGCCCGGCAAAACACACAACTGGCGCAGCGGCGCCACGGCGCGTCCACAAATTATGCACCTCACCGCAGCGCAGAGGTTCATGATGAAAACCGGCATTTGCCAGTCGGTTCGCCAGAATAGTCTGACAACCGTCATCTTCCGGCGTCAGGGAACGGCGTGCAATCAACATTTGGGCAAGCGCCAGAGTTTCATTGGGCATATCACTGTTTCCTCGAAAAAAATACGATTGGAGGGTATCTCTAAAAACCCATATTTCGTCCTTGAATATCAACCACATGTTGCGTCAATATCTCTTGTTCTTGCCTTATCGTTTTAAAGCCCTGAATGTTTGGAAACGCCCTGGAGTGCGCGCAAGGCATTCTGTCCACGCATACCCAGAAAAAAATCCTCGATAAAGGGATGCTTGATCGTGATGACGTCCGGAATGGAACCAAGCGCAATCAGTTGCCGCTCAGCCAATACCGCCACACGATCGGTGATCGCGACCAGCGTATCCAGATCATGCGTCACCATAACAATGGTCAAGGCCAGCTCCTCGCGCAAGTCTTTTATCAAATTGACAAAACTGTCACTCAATGATGGATCCAGACCAGCGGTTGGTTCGTCGAGAAACAGCAATTCCGGATCCAGCGCCAGCGCGCGCGCCAGCGCCACCCGTTTGATCATGCCACCCGACAGCTCGGCCGGCATTTTACAGGCGTGCTGCGCCTGAACACCCACCATATCCAGGCGCAGCATCACAATATCGCGAATGACACATTCCCGCAGGACCCGCAGCTCCCGCAGCGGCAAGGCGATATTGTCAAAAACCGACAGTGCGCTGAAGAGCGCCCCCTGCTGGAACAGCACTCCTATCCGCTGGCGAAGCGCCTTCTGGACGTTGTGTTCACAGTCATTTCTGGCGCACCCGAAAACCTTGACACTGCCTTGCGAAGGCGCGCCCAGCCCGAGCATTTGCCGTAACAGCGTTGTCTTGCCGCTGCCGGAACCGCCGACAAGCGCCAGCACCTCCGAGCGATAAACCGTTAAATTGATGTTCTCATGCACGATATTGTCACCGAAACGCGTATGCAACCCGGCGATTTCAATGACAGGCAGCAGCGTTTTCGTCATCAGGGTGCCTCTGAAATAAAGAAGATTGGCGCATTATACAAACGGCGGACAAGAAAGCATTTTTTGCGAACAGTGGCGCGTTATGTTATATGCCAGGCCCAAATCCCTTGAAACACCTGTCAGCTGGCGATCTGGATACCCACATCGGAAAAAATGATGGCAAATATCGCATCAATAATAATGACAGCCGTGATTGAAATCACCACCGATAGCGTCGTACCCTCTCCCAGACTTTCGGTATTGGGCTTGATTCGCAATCCGAAATGACAGGCAATCAGGGCAATGGTCATGCCGCAAACGACACCTTTGGCGAGCGCCAGCCACAGATTGGCAACCGGCACTGCTGACGGCAGGCTGGTGATGGCGTAATGGTAGCTTAACCCGATTTGAAAATCGGCTGCCATGATGCCCCCAAACAAGGCAATTGCACTGGTCCAGAGCACAATCAGCGGCATGGCAATGCCCAGGCCGATAATCTTGGGCAAAATCAATCGCACACTGTACGGAATCCCCATAACAGTCAGCGCATCAAGCTCCTCGGTAACGCGCATGACCCCCAGTTGCGCCGTCATCGCGGAGCCGGAACGACCAGCCACCAGTATCGCCGCCAGCATGGGCCCCAGTTCGCGAATGATACTCATGCCCAGGATATTGACAATATAAATGTCCGCGCCAAACATGTGCAGCTGTTCGGAAGAAAGGTAGCTCAGCACAATCCCAATCAAAAACCCGACAATTGCTGTAATGCCAAGGGCTTGCGCGCCGGCGCGATAAAGTGTCGCGGAAATTTCCCGGAAGGGAATCCTGGAAGGCCGGGTCAGCAAATACAGACCATCCAGTACCACCTGCCCGGAAAGACTGATGATCCCCTTCGCATGATCCAGCACTTCAAAAAATTTCTTGCCCAACATGGAAACCGGCAGAAAAGCCACGGAACGACTTGCATCCGGCGCAGGTGGCATATTTTGCAAACGATCGAACATTCCGGCCTGTTCGTCGCGCAGAATAAGCCTGTCGGGACGCTTTCCGCCCCATGCCTGCCACAGTATGACCGCCCCCGCATAATCCAGCCGCTGGATTTCCCGCAGATCCCAGCACAAATCGGTTTGTCTGGCAAATTGCGCCAGCCTGGCCGAGACTTCCGCCGGAGACGGATCAAGTGACATCAGCGTAAAATCACCCGTCAACTTCAGGCAAGTACCATCTGCCGTGAGCGCGATCCGGTAACCGGTATTCTCAGTGGTCTCCCCGTTCATCTCAGTCGAACAGCGTGATGAGATGCAAGTGGTTCCGGCGCGAGAATGGCATATCGTTACGGTTGTTTCCCGGCTGATTTCCGATGCGCCCAAAGCAGCAGTATCAGCCCGACCACCACCATCGGCAATGACAGCCATTGTCCCATGCTGATGCCGAATGTCATCAGCCCGAGAAAGCCATCGTCCGGCTCGCGGAAAAATTCGACAAACGAACGAAACAGCCCATACCCGATCATGAAGACGCCCAGAACGGCGCCCGGAGGCCGGGATTTTGAAGAATACATCCAGACAATGATAAAAAGCAGGACACCTTCCAGCGCGAATTCGTATAGCTGCGAAGGATGCCGTGGCAGATTATCCGCATACGGAAAAACCATTCCCCACGGCACATCGGTCGGACGACCCCATAATTCACCGTTGATGAAGTTACCGATGCGCCCTGCGCCCAGGCCCGGCGGAATCAACGGCACGATGAAATCCATTATCCTGAGCCAGGAAATATCGTATTTGCGCATCAGCAGGATCATGGCGACGCCAACGCCCAGAGCGCCACCATGAAACGACATGCCGCCCTGCCAGATGGCCAGTATTTCCAGCGGATGCTGAACATAATAACCAGGCTCATAAAACAGCACATGCCCGAGCCGTCCGCCGAGGACAACCCCCAGCATACCGAAAAACAACGTATCGTCGAGCATTTCCCGCGTAAAGCCAGCTTCAGGCTTCTGCTTGATGCGATAGCGTCCCAGCAGGATAAACAGCAGAAACCCCAACAGATACATCAATCCGTACCAGTGGATTTTGAGAGAACCGATGGCCAGGGCAACCGGATCAAATTGCGGATGAATGAGCATGTGGCGGGTAAACTGATTTACGGTAAAATGTGCATTATACGGCAATGCCCGTCAAACATCAGGATGCTTGCAAAGGTGTTTCCCGGGCGCCTGACGATCCCTAAACTCAACACCCGTTAAATTACAAGGAAAAAAATGCCAGACAATCGACGCAGTCAAAATATTACCCATGGCGCCAAACGCGCGCCCAATCGCGCCATGCTGCGCGCGGTTGGTTTCAGTGATGCCGACTTTGATAAGCCGATTGCAGGCATCGCCAATGGCTACTCTACCATCACACCCTGTAATCTGGGATTGAACGAACTTGCCTTGTGCGCTGAACATGCCTTCAAGGCAGCAGGCGCCATGCCGCAAATGTTCGGCACCATCACGGTGTCCGATGGCATTTCGATGGGAACCGAAGGCATGAAATATTCTCTGGTCTCGCGGGAAGTCATCGCCGATTCGATTGAAACCTGCGTGCAGGCGGAAAGCATGGATGGCATTCTTGCCATCGGCGGCTGTGACAAAAACATGCCCGGCGCGATGATTGCACTTGCCAGAATGAATGTTCCCGCCATTTTTGTTTACGGCGGCACCATAAAACCCGGACATTATCATGGCCAGGATTTAACCATTGTCAGCGCATTTGAAGCAGTTGGACAGTTTACAGCCCACAAGATAGATGAGGCCGAACTGCTGGCGGTGGAACGCCATGCCTGCCCCGGCGCGGGCTCCTGTGGCGGCATGTTTACGGCCAACACCATGTCATCCGCCATCGAGGCCATGGGCATGAGCTTGCCGCACTCCTCCACCATGGCGGCGGAAGACGAAGAAAAACGGCTCAGCGCGGTGCGTTCCGCCGAGGTGCTGGTGGAAGCCATCAAAAAACAGATTTTGCCGCGTGATCTCATCACGCGCAAATCACTGGAAAATGCCGTATCGGTCGTCATGGCAGTGGGGGGATCAACCAACGCCGTGTTGCATTTGCTCGCCATTGCCCATGCCGCCGAAGTCAATTTTTCCATTGATGATTTTGAACAGATTCGCGCGCGGGTACCTGTGCTGTGTGATCTGAAACCTTCCGGACGATACGTGACAACCGATCTGCATCGCGCGGGCGGGGTTCCGCAGGTAATGAAAATGTTGCTCGCGCACGATTTGCTCCATGGCGACTGCCTGACCATCAGCGGTCAGACAGTTGCCGACGTGCTGCAAGACATCCCCGCCCAACCGCGCCCGGACCAGGACGTGATTCGCCAGTGGGAACATCCGGTCTACGCACAGGGACACCTGGCGATTCTCAAAGGCAACCTGTCACCGGAAGGCGCGGTCGCCAAAATTTCCGGCATCAAAAACCCGGTCATCACCGGCCCGGCGCGCGTGTTTGATTCCGAGGAAACCTGCATGGAAGCGATTCTGGCGCGCAAAATCCAGCCGGGCGATGTTGTTGTCATTCGCTATGAAGGACCTAAAGGCGGGCCCGGCATGCGCGAAATGCTCTCTCCCACCTCCGCATTGATCGGCGAAGGACTCGGTGATTCGGTTGGACTGATTACCGATGGCCGTTTCTCCGGCGGCACCTATGGCATGGTCGTTGGCCATGTTGCACCCGAAGCCTTCGCCGGTGGCGTAATCGCGCTGGTGGAAGAAGGAGATTCCATCACGATCGATGCGCATCGCCGCCTGTTGCAGCTCAATATCGATGAGTCCGAACTGAAAAAACGCCAGGCCGCATGGCAACCGCCCGCACCGCGCTATACCCGTGGCGTACTGGCAAAATATGCCAAACTGGTCTCAACCGCGAGCCGTGGCGCCGTAACAGACTAATTATCCATTAAAAACAGGCCAACCCATGCCCAATCATCTTACCGGGGAAACCAGCCCCTACCTGCAGCAGCACGCCGATAACCCGGTGGAATGGTATCCCTGGGGGGAAGCGGCTCTGCAGCGGGCACGCACCGAAAACAAACCGATTCTGCTCTCGATTGGTTATTCAGCGTGTCACTGGTGTCATGTCATGGCGCACGAATCGTTCGAAGATCCGCACATTGCAGCCGTCATGAATGCGCATTTCATCAACATCAAGGTCGATCGCGAGGAACGGCCCGACCTTGACCAGATTTATCAGGATGCGCATTACATGCTCAACCATCGTTCCGGCGGCTGGCCATTGACGATGTTTCTGACGCCCGATCAACTCCCGTTTTTTGGGGGTACCTACTTCCCCAAAACATCACGTCATGGCATGCACGGGTTTAACGACCTGTTGCCCAAAGTAGCGGAGCTTTTCCATGCGCGGCAAGCGGAAATAAAACAGCAGAACAGCGCATTGCTGAACCTGTTTTCCCAGTCGTTACCCGCTTGTGATAACGGGTTTACCGAGTCACGTCAGCCCATCGATGACGCCTGGACAAAACTACGCCATCTCCATGACGCCACTTTTGGGGGATTTGGCGATGCGCCCAAGTTTCCGCATCCGGCAGAGCTGACATTCTGCCTGAGGCGTTTCGTCGTGAATGGCAATGAGGACGCCCTGCATGTCGTTGTGCACACTCTTGAAAAAATGGCTGCCGGCGGGCTTTATGATCAACTGGGCGGAGGGTTTTGCCGCTACAGCACCGATCGTTACTGGCGCATTCCGCATTTTGAAAAAATGCTCTACGACAACGCACTGCTGCTGCCGCTTTATGCGGATGCCTGGCTGATGACCAATCACCCCGCTTTTCAACGGGTGGTTGAGGAAACCATTGCCTGGGTTGTCCGGGAAATGCAAACAGATCAGGATGACCAAGGCTTGTGCGCATTTTATTCATCGATCGACGCAGATTCCGAAGGTGAAGAAGGAAAGTTTTATGTATGGACGCGCAATGCCGTCCAGGCCAGCCTTGCGCCCGAAGAATATACTGTCATTGCGCTCCGTTATGGCCTGGACCGCCCGCCCAATTTTGAACAAACCTACTGGCATCTGGAAGCGGTTCAATCCGTCGCGGCTGTTGCCAGCCAAAATAACCTGAGCGAGCAGGCGGCACAGGCGCTGATAGACCATGCCCGCCAGAAACTGCTGCTCGCGCGTTCGCAGCGCATCCGGCCAGGACGGGACGAGAAAATGCTCACCAGCTGGAACGCGCTGATGATCAAGGGTCTGGCGCGCGCGGGGCAGGTATTTCAGCGCCCGGACTGGATAACGCTGGCGCAACAGGCCACGGATTTCATTTATCACCGGCTGTGGAAAGATAACCGCTTACTGGCAACCTTCAAGGACGGCAAGGCGCACCTCAATGCCTATCTGGATGACCACGCCTTTTTGCTGGATGCGCTGCTGACCCTCATCCAGGCCAGATTTCGTCAGACCGATCTCAATTTTGCGACCGCGCTGGCGGACGTGTTGCTCAATCAGTTCGAAGATCCGGCAGCCGGAGGTTTTTTCTTTACCAGCCGCGATCACGAAAAACTGATTCATCGCGCCAAGACAGGGTACGACAACGCCATCCCTGCCGGCAACGGCATTGCCGCCATCGCGCTGCAACGGCTGGGGCATCTCATCGGCGAACCACGGTATCTTCAGGCGGCGGAACGTAGCTTGCAAATATTCTCCGAAGAAATCCTGCGCCAGCCGGGCACGCATTGCAGCCTGTTGATCGCGCTCGAAGAATACCGGAACCCGCCGAAAATCGTCATCCTGCGCGGAGAACAAACGGCATTGTCAACCTGGCAGCACGCGCTTGCGTCACATGCGCCGCACACCCTGTCAATTGCCCTGCCTGCAGAAACCACCGATCTGCCGGACAGCCTTAACAAACCGCTGCCAGCGGATGGAAAAATCAGCGCCTGGGTATGCGAAACCGGACGTTGCCTGCCAGCAATCCACCGGCTGGATCTGTTGCTCGACACAATCAGGGAAAAGGGATCAACGCCATAAAATGCGCTCCGCTTCTCAAAGCCTACGCGCTGGCCTGCAACCGCCAGCGATCCAACCGGGCACAGGCCATTTCATCAAGGCAAATATTTGATTGCCGCCACAACCAGACCACCAACCGTCAATGTCGTCGCAAATGACCAGACCATAAAGCGGTCAATGCGAGTAGTCAGCAGCTCAAAGCGTTTATCTGTCATCTCGAAGCGTTTGTCTATTGTCTCAAAGCGTTTATCGATCATGTCAAAACGTTTGTCCATCACTTCAAAACGTTTATCCATACTGATCTGCATCATTTCGAAGCGCTTATCCATGCTGGCCTGTAACGTCTCAAAGCGACGATCAATCGCCTCAAAGCGACGATCAATCGCCTCAAAGCGGCTATCCATGACCTCAAAGCGACGATCAATCGCCTCAAAGCGGCCATCCATGACCTCAAAACGGTGATCGATCTCCTCAAAACGCTTGTCCATCCGCCTGAACCCTTCCAGCAGCAGTTCACGCTGGTGCTTCAGTTCCTCCTCCACGCGAACAATCCGCTCCCGCAGCTCCAGCTCATAACGAACGTTGTTATGGCGAAACTCTGGCTGCGCGCGCAGAGCTTCTGCAATCAGGCTCTGGATCATATCCTGTATCTGCGCAATATCTTCCTGTACCAATGCCATCGCTATTTTCTCAATATATTATCCACGCGCAAGAATACCATGATCCATTACGTGAATCATTCCCCTCCTCTGGAGGGGTGCCCCGCAGGGGTGGGGTGGTTGATGGATGCGCAGGCGGGGTGGTCAAATCCAGACTCATTAAATAGACATCCCGTTCAGCATCATAACCACCCCATCACAGCCCCTGCCCCCGGATCATCCAGACCACTTGCAGCCTGAACACTGCATCAAAACTTCGTCTGTCTTGTTTCATTTGTTTCACCTCGATGGTTGATCGTTTAGCAACCTACGGGCGGACAACATGACATAATGAGCGTATTCAGTAAACTGTCACCGGAATGCTGTCCAGATAAAGGCTTTCCGGTGCAATGTCCACTTCGTCATTCCATATGACCGTGTGGTGTGCTACATGGGCCTGCATGAACACGTTTGCTTGTGTTAACGCTTGAAATGCCGGGTACGAAAGGTAGGGTAAAACGTCAAACTGCCGTGTTTCACCATTGTTGAAAGTAATCTTCAACACATACCCCTCCATAGGCTCCACAGCGATTGGCCGTGGGAGCTTGACGCTGGTGTTCACCATAGTTCACCTCAACGGTTCAATTTTGTAGGGGGTTGCACCGGAGACCGCGAGTCTCCAGTCAGCCATCAACTCATCCTCATGCAAGGCGATCCACGCCTCCACCAGCTTGTACTGTTTGGCTGGCAGATCGCCCTCCAGCAGCTGACCATCCGGGATCTGGAATACAGCCTCGAACTCAGCATATTCGACATGAATATGTGGCAAATGATGCTGTTTGGTATCAAGCATGTACATCCTGATGATGATTCCATAGAACATGAGCTATAGTCAAATCTGGTGTATGGAGAATCAAGCGGCTACCTGTTTTTGATCTCCATTTTGTTTAATACCGTT